>NZ_MXQD01000070.1:0-30996 GCF_002165585.1 Paenibacillus sp. MY03
CAGAATTACTCATATACGGCGGTTTTGATAACGCCATCGTACACCTTGGCATATTCAGACGAGAAGAAACGGAATTTAAAACGTGGTGTCCGCGCACCATCCTGGAGGAAGGCAAGACACCGCCGCTTTACGGAACCAAACATATTGGCGGGCAACCAACGTTTCGCATTGTTTCTTTTAAACAGGAAGCGAAATAAAATGAATTATCAACAGCAAGGCGCGGCTACACGCGCAATGACGAGGCGCTACCCAGACTAACCGGCAGCGCCTTCGCAGTCTTTCCAAAGATCAATTCTCGCCGGATTATGCCGTTTTGTGAAAAATCAAAAAGTACTTCAATGATCTAAGCGCTGACGGTAGAATATAGTTCTTGTTTCCGGCTGACATAATAAATAGTTTCTTGTTATTTCAAATCAGCGATTACTTTTTTCATTCGAGTATATTCATTATCGCTAATTTCGCCTTTTACATATCTTTCTTTAAGCAGCATGAGGGGACGATCCTCAAGTCTGCTTTTTTTCATAAGTAAACGAGTCACCATGTAAATCGTTATTCCAATGACAATAATGACGATGAGGGCTCCAATCCACATCATGAAACACATCATCGCCATCACAGAACTGTCCATCATCACATTATCCGTCATCGCCAACGCCCCCCTTGGTTTAGGATTGTTATTTTTTTGTCCATCTATTCGTCCATCCTGATCATCTTCCAAAGGAACTCATTGCATAAAAAAATGTGGCTTGGACAAATATTACAATGGGCTACTTTAAGAGAAACTAAGGGAGGAATAGTTTATGTCAACCACTGTAAATTCAACTATCCAGCACTGCAAATGTGTATCGACGCATAGTAACGAAGCACATTATACTTCCTTTCAAAGTAAAGAGTCAGGGGTATTCACCCCTAACTCAACTGAATGTTTTAGTTTTATGCCCTTTATTCCTTAACTCTCATCAGTCGCAAACCGTTTAACGCAACCAGGAGCGTTGCTCCCATATCGGAAAGGATAGCAATCCAAAGCGTTAACCAACCCGGGATGACGAGCAGTAAAGCAATCAATTTAATGGCCAGCGCAAAGGTAATGTTTTGCTTGATGATATTTAAAGCTTTACGGCTTAATTTGATTGCGAATGGAAGTTTCCTTAAATCGTCTCCCATTAAAGCTACATCTGCCGTTTCAAGAGCTGTATCAGTACCGGCTCCGCCCATGGCAATCCCAACCGTAGAAGCTGCGAGTGCTGGAGCATCATTGACACCATCGCCAACCATGGCGACATTGCCGTAATCGGCTCGGAGCTGTTTAATAAAGTCTAATTTATCCTGTGGCATCAGTTCGGACTGCACATCCGATACGCCAACATGTCCGGCGATCGCATTTGCGGTACCTTTGTTATCACCGGTAAGCATGATCGTTTTCTTGATCCCGAGCTGATGCAGCCTTTGAATAATTTCCTTACTGGATTCACGTACTTCATCGGCTACCGCGATCACCGCGAGAATGTCTTTGTCCGTTCCGACAACCATAGCTGTTTTTCCTTGACTTTGCAGTGTAGTCACCAGTTGTTCTTGCTCGTTACTAAAATGAGCAGTAGCTAATTCTTTAAAGAGTTTCGGATTACCAATGTAATAGATGGTCCCGTTAACCGTACCTTTAATTCCTTTACCGGTGATGGAAGAAAAGTCATCAACCACGACGTCGGAATAAGATATATGTTCCTGTTCCGCTTTCTTCATAATGGCCGAAGCTAGAGGATGCTGCGAACGGTACTCTAATGCAGTAATGATGGAAAGCAATTCTTTATCATTGGTTTTTTGGCTGAATACGTTGAAATCCGTTACAACCGGGACTCCTTTAGTGAGCGTGCCAGTTTTATCAAACGCAATAGCCTTTAAGGCACCCATTTCTTCGAGATAAATACCGCCTTTGACAAGTACGCCATGTTTCGCTGCATTTCCGATTGCAGATACAATGGAGATTGGAGTGGAAATCACGAGTGCGCAAGGACAACCAACCACAAGAACGGATAAGCCTTGATAGACCCAGGTAGCCCAACTTCCATCAAAGAAAAGTGGCGGAAGTATCGCGACTAATGCGGCAATGACCATAATGATCGGCGTGTAGTATTTCGCAAATTTATCGACAAAGGCTTGGGATGGTGCACGTTCTCCCTGTGCTTCTTCAACCAGGTGTATGATCTTCGCGATGGTCGTATCATCGACCAGTTTGGTTACTTTGACTTCAAGGAGGCCTTCTTCATTTAACGTCCCCGCAAAAACCTCATCATCCACTGTTTTGCCAACGGGAACGGACTCACCGGTGATCGCTGCCTGATTGACGGCAGAGTTGCCGCTGACCACCACACCATCCATGGCAATCTTTTGACCGGGCTTCACAATCATGATATCGCCAACGGCGATGTCATCGACATTGACCATCATTTCTTGTCCGTTCCGTCGAACGAGTGCTTCTTTCGGTGCAATGTCCATTAAGGAACGAATCGATTGTCTAGCCCGATCCATCGAGAAGCGTTCCAACGCTTCACTGATCGCAAAGAGGATAACCACAATTGCACCTTCGGCCCATTCCCCAATGATCGCAGCTCCGATTATGGCAACTGTCATGAGTGTCTTCATGTCAAATTCAAATCGCATCAAGTTTTTAAAACCGACTTTAAAGAGCGAGAATCCCCCGATCACAATAGAGGCTGCAAATAACAGAGAAGTGATTAGGTTTTCTTCCCCATTTACATACTGAGAAATATATCCAAAAACCACCAATAAGACTGCATTCAACAATGTGCTATGTTTTTTATAAAACGGTTCTTTCGCTTCTTTGATGCCCTCTGGTTTCGCTTCCCGTGCCACTTTTTCCGGGGTCACTTTTAAATTTTCAAACGCACCAGCTTTCTCCAGTTCTTCAATGGTGGCATTACCGTATATGGCGATTTTCGAAGCCCCGAAATTCACTTTCGCATCCCGAACCCCTGGAAGCTGCTTCACGTTATTTTCAAACTTCCCGGCACAGTTCGCGCAAGTAAATCCTTGAACGTTGAATACGTTTTTTTCCTCGTTCACTTCCGGTTTTGCCACCCGTACCTGTTTTTCGGGGATGACTTTAAGATTCTCAAATGCACCGGCTTTCTCCAGTTCCTCAATAGTGGTTTCACCGAAAACGGCAATTTTTGAAGCGCCAAAGTTCACTTTCGCATCTTGAACGCCCGGCAGTTGCTTGACATTATTCTCAAATTTCCCGGCACAATTCGCGCATGTAAATCCTTCAACGCGGTACACGTTTTTGTTCTCTAATGATTCAGCCACTTTATTCAACGCTAACAACCTCCTTTTGATGCTCAATGGCGAGCCTTATCATTTGTTTAAGCTGCTCATCCCCCAATGAATAAAAAACGAGCTTCCCTTCCTTCCGATAATTCGCAATGCCCATGTTCCGGAGCAGCCGTAAATGATGGGAAGCCGTCGCCATCGTGGAGCCGATAATATTGGCTACATCACAGACGCATAACTCGTCTTCATCGCACAGGGCATAAGCAACCTTTAACCGCGTATGGTCTGCAAGCACTTTAAAGATTTGCGCCATATCCTGAAAATCATTTTTGCTTAATTTTTCCCGGACTCGATTGACCTTATCCTCGTCATAACAAAAGATCTCGCATGTATCTTGGTTCTTCTTCAATTCCATCACCTCAATCTAATATTCATTTGATTATTATATTATGCTTGCGCCATTGGTTTGTCAAAGGCAAACAAAACTAAATATGAATGGGATGGCCAAGGGCAACTTCTGCCGCTTCAGCCGACAACTCCCCAAGTGTTGGATGCGCATGAATCGTGAGGGCTAAATCTTCCATGGTCGTTCCCATTTCAATCGCCAAGGCAATTTCCGGAATCAAGTCGGACGCGTTTGTGCCAACGATTTGCCCGCCAAGGATCAAACCTGTTTTCTTATCGCCTACCAGCTTGACGAATCCCTCGGACGCACTCAAAGAGAGAGCACGCGCATTTGCCGCAAACGGAAACTTACCCACCATGATGTCATATCCTTTCTCTTTGGCTTCAGGTTCACTAAGTCCTACGGAAGCAATTTCCGGATCGGAAAACACGACCGCAGGTATCCCTTTATAGTCGAAAGCACTTGGTTGGCCAGCTATGGCTTCAGCAACCACTTTTCCTTCGTATGAAGCTTTATGCGCCAGTGCAGGGCCAGGGATAATATCGCCAATCGCATAAATATGAGGAATAGACGTTCGCCCTTGTTGATCGACTTCGACCAGTCCCCGGTCTCCAATTTTTACCCCAATCCGGTCAAGACCAAGTTCGCCATCAGTATTGGGTCGGCGTCCTACTGTCACAAGAACATAATCGGCCATCACTTGTTGTTCGGTCTGATCTACCGTAAAGGTAACCGTGATTTCATCAGCCGACTGTTGGGCGGATTGAGCCATGGCGTTCGTATATACCGTAACGTCAAGGGAATCAAGATTTTTTTTGACAATCCGGGTAATTTCATTCTCGAATCCAGGCAGAATCGACGGTGAACCTTCCAAAATGGTTACGTTCGTGCCGAACTTCGCGTACATTTGGCCTAGCTCAATACCGATATAGCCACCGCCGATGACGACCATCCGCTCAGGGATTTCGGTAAGGGTGAGTGCTTCCGTGGAGGATAAAATTCGACTTCCATACGGGAATGCTTTTAATTCAATTGGGCGCGATCCGACAGCAACGATACAATCGTCAAATTGGTATCGTAGCGATTCTTGTTCATTATAAAGACGGGCTTCCCGATCATTTATGAACAGCGCCTCTCCTTTGAAGACCGAGATTTTATGCTTTTTGAGTAAGGATTGAATACCCGTTTTGAGGCGATTCACCACTTTCGACTGTTTCCACTGTTGAATCTGTGAAAAATCAATATCAACGCCTTTCGCTTTTAACCCGGATATGCCGCTTTCCAGCATTTGTTCATAACGATGCGCCGCTGATATCAGCGCTTTGGACGGCACGCAGCCGCAATTGAGACATACACCTCCGAGTTCCGATTTTTCCACCAGCAACACTTTCTTACCGAGCTGCGCGGCTCGTATAGCTGCAACATAACCCCCAGAACCACCGCCGATTACCAACAACTGAGTGTGCATGCTTGCGTCACCTACTACCATTGTGTTTCCCTCCAGTTCGTGATTTCGATTTTCGTGAACATTACCCAAACAATTTCAAGAGATACGCAAATGAATCACCATGCAGCATGATCGAAATGCCTAATGCGATAAACACCAGTGGAACAATGACACTTCCGTACTTTTCCAGAATTTTTAGAATGGCCGGGAAGCTTGCCAGCCGATACGCCAGGAAACACCATACCGCGACCATCAAAAGGAACACAATCGCAATGGATAAAAGTGACGCATTCCCCTGGGTCGTAAAATACGGGATGTATATGCCCAGGTTATCCCCCCCGTTGGCAAAGGTAATCGCAGCGACTTTACCAGTTAGTGGTCCAAACAAACGATTATTTGATGGTTGTGACTTTAGATCGCCCAATTTCTCAAGCGCTTCCTCTGCCTCATCCTCTTCCTCCTTTTTGAGGAACATTCGGATACCGAGATAAATCGGTATCAGCCCGAGAAAACCGGCCCATTCGGGTGGCAAAAATGTAAAACCGAAAGCCCCTAATAGGCTCAATATAACGAGCAATCCGAACCCAAGATATTGCCCTAGAACAACTTGTGTGTGCCGCGCTTTCTCAATCTGTGCGAAAAAGATCATCAGCACAAAAATGTCGTCAACGTTTGTCACGATGAACGTGCCAATAGCGGAAAGAATTAGTGTGAGTGACATTGCGATTTGCTCCATCCAATTGTAGATTTATATATTCTTATATCCAAATAATTATTTGATTAAACATTACAATTTAACAAAGGTTTACTCCGGCCAGCTATTTGGGGCAGAAGGCGCGCAGCTAACGTTACCGCAATACTGGTTTATTTCTTCGCTTTGTATAAAGAAAGAGTTCCGTATACTGTCATGAACCTATCCGTCTCTTTAGATTTAGCAAACCCGGCCTTATCGATAATTTGCGGTATCAGGCCATTTACATTATCTGCTGTCGTTTTAAAACCATCGAGGATTTGGATTGAAAGGAACGCAATGCGCATGAGCCGATTTTGCGCCTTTCCCCAATCCGCTATGTGAAGTTCACCTTGTGGTTTAAGTACACGAAAAATTTCTTTTAGTGTTCGGAGTTTATTTTCTAAAGTCAAATGATGAAACATTAGACTTGTAACAACACGATCAAATGAATGATCAGGGTAGGGAAGTTCAAACGACATTCCTTGATTAAATACGATGTCCATTCCCATATCCACTGCTTTTTTCTCTGCAATTTGGAGAACATTCGGATCAATATCGAGTCCGGTCACTTCTGCTTTCGGGTAAGCTTGTTTTAAAAGAAGGGTTAATGTACCGGTCCCGCATCCTAGATCAAGTACTCGCTGCCCCGAATCAACTTGAATTTGTCTAATTAATTTGTTCTTGAAGGTAGACTCCCTCATTGTCCAGCGTAATATCGGATCATAAAATGATGTAAGCCAGTGAAATCTCAGGGCTGGTATAAAATCTCTATTGTCTCGTTTACGCATCTTTCACCCTCTATCCGGCCATCTTGCCAGTAGTTTAAGCTTGGATTTTACGAAGTATGATTTTCCGATACATACCGTTAAATAAGGCAGACTCATCTTCCTCCACTCGAATATGGTTCTCGTATGGTTTTACAACTTGTTCAAAATGACGGCCAATGTCCGTCCCCATCATTGCTACGATGGGACGAAGGAATTTCTTAATTACGGGCAATTCTTGCGAGGGAGGGGCAAATTTATCGAAAATGACTATACGTCCCCCAGTTCGAGTAACCCGAATCATTTCTTGAAAACATTGATCCTGATCGGGTACGACAGATAAGATCAGATTCGCAATAACCATATCGAACGATTCCGGAGAAAAGGTCAAATCTTGCGCATCCATTTCTGTGAACGTAAAGTTTGGTGCATTATATTTTTTTCTTGCTTTATCAAGCATTTCGGATGATAAGTCGATTGCAGTAACAGAAATATCTTTGCCCATAATGAACTGCAAGTCTGCTCCCGTACCGACGCCCACAAAAAGAATTTTGCTTCTCGGCTTAATGTCGAGGTTCTCAAAAATCTTTTTCCGGGCGTTTAAAAAAGGGCCAGAATTAAAGAAATAATCATAAAAGGGAGCCCAGAACCGATAAATCACTTTGTTCCAAGAGTTATTCATAGTGGATTCTTTGCCCCCTCAACAATCAAATGTTAATTTGATTATTATAATACACCAAACCTCCCGTATATTCAAATACATATTTGAATATTCTTCGGCTTGAGGAAAATATTCATTTCGAAAATATTTTTGCTATTAAAAATAGGCTCCCCCGTCACGGGAAGCCTATTTCATTTTCTTGAGATATTGGACCAAACTAACTCGTTTTGCGAAATGCCAATTATAAATAGGGGTAGTACCAGCGAAGCTGACACCACCCGCAAAGTAGATGTAATTAAATGGGGAATTTATTGATTACCTCGTTATATTCCTGCTGGGCATCGGTGATTGCAAGCTTTGAATAGACCTCCAACGACTTGCGGCTTTCGTGACCGGAAAGTAATCCATTCATAGACTTGCCACATCTGCAGGAACAGTGGATTTGGCGAAATTGGTTGAACAAAAAAATGAACTGGTAGCCACACTTTCGACACCTGGTTCACCGGGATCAGCTTTTAGTTCCTGAAACGAAAGAAGCCCCTCGTCGACACTTGAGCCGTCCTTGTCTGAGTGAATCCAATTTGGATAAAGATGCCGCAGGCGGCTTTTCATGTGTAGCCTGGAAAAACTGTTCCTCGTATGTGTGAATTGCGGTTCTGATAAGCCGCGGCTAGGCGGTACAATTTTCATTTCCCGTCTGCGGTACACTGTCTCGACCAAATGCTCGAAGTCGTGATCGTGGAAGAGCACGTTTTTACAAAGCCAATCGATCACTTCATCGGCGTCCTGAACAGTATCTTCCCGAAACCCGAAAAACTCTCTGATTTGTGTTCGATGGTAGGTAATGGAACGTCCAGCCCAATCGTATTGTGCGTATAGTTCCGCCGGTGTTTCGATCTGCTTTGCTATGTATTGAATGACTGCTTTAGGAACTTCGAATTTGTGAGAGGGGAATCGCGCTTCATATTGGAAAAACTTAAACAGTACCGCAAACCCCAACCGGGTCTCCCTTGATTTGTTTTCCCGACTTGCTGCATTTCATTTGGAAGAAACGTAAAATGTTCGATTAACTCGTCCAACTCCCAATTTCACTTCACATAATCCCCTCCGAGAAAAGTTCCTAAAATGGTCAGAATCGGAACAAAGATATAAGATTAAGTTTATTTCCCCTATCATAAATAGGCAATAATCTAGTAAAACACTTTAAAGTTCTAATACCGAAAATAATTTCGGAACTTTAAGGAAATTATAAAAATGTCTTGACTATGTATCACGGTACAGGGTTTACAATTATGAGGGAGGTGAACCATGAGTTATCGTACAGGGGACATATCCAAATTATGTAATGTGAATAAAGAGACGCTTAGATACTATGAACGAAAAGGTCTGATTGCTGAACCTGTAAGGACAGATGCAGGGTATAGGCTTTATCCGGATGATACGGTAAAACGAATCATGTTCATTAAACGAATACAAGAGCTTGGTTTTACGTTATCTGAAATTGATAAATTGCTTGGTATCGTTGATAAAGACGATGTAAGATGTGCAGATATGCACGATTTTGTTGTTCGAAAACTTGAAGATGTTCGGTTAAAAATTAGAGACCTTAAGCGAATCGAATGTATGCTAAAAGATTTAAAAGACCGCTGTCCGGATGAAAAGGCAATACATGAATGCCCAATCATCGAAGCGTTAATTGACGAGGGAGGATAAAAATGAAAAAATTCCGAATTAACGTTCAAGGCATGACTTGCAGCGGCTGTGAGGAACACGTTGCAACCGCACTTGGAAACATTGGAGCCGTCAATATCGAGGTGAGTTTTCGTCACAATGAAGCCACGTTTGAATTGCCCGATGACATTGCGATCGAAGCCGCGCAAAAAGCCATCAACGAGGTAAATTATCAGTTCGGAGATACGGAGGTGATAGAACCTTATGATGCCCCAGTTCTCGGCAATGAGGGCGATTATGATTTTCTGATCATCGGTTCGGGTGGTGCAGCTTTTTCCGCCGCGATACAAGCGGTAGAATATGGTGCAAAAGTAGCGATCATCGAGCGAGGATCCATAGGTGGCACCTGCGTAAATTTTGGCTGTGTGCCATCTAAGACACTGCTTCGAGCTGGGGAAATCAATTTTTTAGCCAAAAGTAATCCATTCATAGGACTTGCCACATCTGCAGGAACAGTGGATTTGGCGAAATTGGTTGAACAAAAAAATGAACTGGTAGCCAAAATGCGTGAACAAAAGTATGAGCATTTGATTGGTGAGTACGGATTTGAACTCATTCGCGGAGAAGCAACATTCGTGGATGAAAAAACTATCGATGTGGGTGGACGCAAACTTACGGCGAAACGATTTTTAATTGCCACAGGAGCCTCACCATCCATTCCGGATATTCCCGGATTAAAGGACGTAGAATATTTGACTAGCACGTCACTGCTTGAGCTCAAACAATTGCCTAAAACGCTTGCCGTTATTGGCTCAGGTTATATTGCAATGGAATTGGGTCAATTATTTCATAATCTAGGGTCAGAAGTTACGCTGATGCAAAGAAGTCATCGCATATTAAAAGAGTATGACCCTGAAATTTCCGAAGCGGTAACAAAGGCAATAACGGAGCAAGGGATTCATTTAATTACCGGTGCTACGTATGATCGAATTGAAGCAAGCGACAACTTGAAACAAGTTCATTTTACCGTAAATGGCGAAAAGAAAGTCGTTGAAGTCGAGCAGCTGCTTATTGCAACCGGCAGAAAACCAAATATAGAAGCCCTTAATCTGCATGCCGCGAACGTAAATATAGGTTCCAACGGCGAGATCGTCGTCGATGATTTTTTAAACACCTCAAACCCAAGAATTTATGCTGCAGGCGATGTAACAATGGGTCCGCAATTTGTGTATGTGGCAGCGTATGAAGGTCGCATCGCGGCGGATAATGCAATAGGTGGCTTAGAGAAAAAGGTAAATCTTGAAGCTGTTCCTGGCGTTACGTTCTCTTCTCCTTCCGTTGCTACCGTAGGGCTTACGGAAGAGCAAGCCAAGGCAAATGGATATGAGGTTAAAACGTCTTTTCTTCCTTTGGATTCGGTGCCTAGAGCACTTGTGAATCGCGAAACAACCGGCGTTTTTAAATTAGTGGCTGATTCCAAGTCGTTAAAGGTGCTTGGCGTTCATATTGTCGCTGAAAATGCCGGAGAAGTGATTTACGCTGCGACACTTGTAGTCAAGTTCGGTTTAACGGTCGAGGATCTGCGAGATAGCTTAGCACCATATTTAACGATGGCTGAAGGACTAAAATTAGCAGCTCTTACCTTCAATAAGGATGTGTCTAAATTATCCTGTTGTGCTGGATAGGATTTGAAGTGTTGGTAACAACCTAGGCCACGTAAATCTGTCTCAACTAGTCGTTAGATAATGTAACCCAGTCCACTAAAGTTAGTGTTGACTGGGTTATCTTCGTTATATTTACCGCGCAAAAAAATTCACATTTAATTACATCTAATTTGCGGGTTGTGTCAGCTTCGCTTGTACTACCCCAAATAGACCGTCTCGATCCCATCTTTCTAGCTGCTACCTGATTTCCAGCTCATACTCCTTCACGCGCCGGTAAAAAGTCGGCTTCTTCATTCCGATTTGCTTCATGGCCGTGGTCGCTGTCAATGTACCGGCTTTCCACTCCTTATATGCCTGAACAAACTTGTCGTCGATCTCCTGCTTGGGCCTGCCGAACGTCACACCATCCGCCCGGGCAACCTCGATCCCTTCCGCCTGCCGCAGCCGGTTCTTCTTCCGTTCCTGTTCGGCCACATACGCCAGCAGACTTAAAAACTGATCCTCCATCACTTTCCCAAAATCACCCATTGTCTTAAACTTCCGGGAATCGAATAACGTTTCGTTATCTAGACATACGATGTCTGCTCCGATCTCCCGAGTAATATACTTCCATTCGCTAATGATCCCATCGTAGTCCCGGCCCAGCCGGTCCAGCGCATCAATATAAACCAAGTCACCTTCCCGGATCATCAGACGCATCGCCTGATAGCGTGGGCGGTCGAAGTCCTTGCCGCTCTGCTTATCGACAAAAATAAACCGATCTTCAATGCCCAGCTCCCGGAACTTGATGAGCTGCCGCTCCGGATTTTGATCTTTAGCCGACACACGGCCATATCCCAGCTTCATAATGTACTTTCTCCCCCATATTAGTCTCAAAATATCCATGTCGAATGTGAAACGTCTCTAAAATTATTTTAGGACATTTTGGGACGTAAATACAGGCATTTTTCCCGCGTATCAAAAAGCATGCTTTTTGAGATCGACCATACAAGCTTAGAATGAAAAAATACTTTGCTCAACTTGAGCTGTTGGATGTACACTAACCCTTTCTGCAAGGTGCTTGTCGCTGATTGTCCGCCATATTCGCTTAACTTCTTCATAATCGTCATAACAGCAGACTTTAAATTTTTTCCCGCTGCCGCAGCCGCAAATATTATTTCGCCCTAATTCGTTATAATTTCTGTAATGGGTTGGTCCGGTAAATAACTCCCAAGCCCTTTTATCCCGTTCATAAAAGAATATTTCCTTTTTCAACGTTGATCCGCTTACTCTGCCAGAATTATAACCTATGTAAGTGGCCGAAGGAGAACTCCATTCAAAATGAGGTAACGCTTCTAGTAACGCGGATTTTTCGTTTCCCACGCATTTTTTATACGAATTGTTGATTATGACCTTATTTATCTCCTTCACTTGTTCAAGGGTGAGCGTGTTCATAGTTTGGGGCTGAATATACCCAGGTTTACGCCCGTGATAAAAAACAATGTAGTACTGGCTGGATAACGGAACTAAGATCATTACATCCTTCAGACCCAAGTGCCTGTTGCTGATATTGCCAAATCTACTTTTAATCCGTAAAGCTACGGTGGAAATATACTGGTCGCTAATCAAAAAGTGGCTCTGCTCGCTTTTGATAATTGCGAATTCGTAAAATTCCTTAATGCTGTTACCCAAATTGTTGATATAACTCGTGTTCACTAATTTATCCAGTAGCAGCGAGACACGAATTTCTTTTTTCGAGGTTTCGTGCGCGAACTCATGCAGTAACGCACCGCTCCTATAGTAATAGATGATGATTGCACTTAGATATGCTTGTACATGCTTTTTAATAGGATCGATCATGCCTCCGCTTTCTTCATAAAGCGTAATTAAGCGCAAAGCCTCGATGATCGCAGGACCATAATCGGCTTCGACTTCCTGAAAAAATTTCTCTAATTGATTTCGAGCCAGGTATGGATGTTCATACGCAAAACGCTCCGACATGGAATTACGGTAATGAGTCTGATACGGCTCTTTATTTTTATCGACCAAGGCTTCAAAGACCTTTTCATTAGAAGAAAAATGTTTCAATACACTCTGTGGTATATAATGCTGATTTTTTACGGTATCGCTCAATTCATTCACCCGCTTTTTTAGAACTACTCTGTTTCTAAAATAACATACGGGCGATTAATGTTACAGTTTGTGGGAATATGGAAGTCAAACCGATAGACATAAAACAAAGAAATAGCACCCTCTCATATAGACAGTACTTCCCATTTTGGGTATACTAAATCCATAATCCGAAAGCATCGGTCGAAGGCAGCTCCGGGCAGAAATGTCCGGAGCTGCCTTCGTTTTATTTATCTGCCATGCTGCTTCATAAACGCTTGCCACCGTACTCTTGGCTCCCCTTTTTCATACCCCAACAGATTGTTCGTTTTTAACCGATTTTTTAGCCGGCGTAGCAGCTCCGATCGTTCGTTTCTCCTGCGAGATCCACGCGCTTCAAGTCAGCTGCAGGAGATCCATTCGACTAAAAATCCCGAACATTACAAACCGATAAATGGAGACGGATCAACGCGCCGCCCATTAACAAAGATTTCAAAGTGCAAATGCAAGCCGGTGCTTTTGCCCGTGGAACCGCATACGCCGACTACATCCCCTGCCTGAACGATATCCCCGACCTGAACGGTCGTCTGTGACATATGCGCATACGTAGTCTTAAAGCCGCCGCCGTGGTCTACCCAAACAAATAAGCCGTAGCCTTTGCTATGATCGTTTGCGTCCTGCCAACCGGCAAACACGACCTTACCGGCCTTGGAAGCCGGAATGCGTTGCCCGGCCTGACAAGCAAAATCGATGCCCTCATGAGATGCGCCCGGCTTGCCGGTCACTGGATCGATCCGGATACCGAAACCGGATGTGACTTCACCGGAAACCGGTCGTGCAAAGCCGCTTTCGGATGGTTCAATCACTTCAATAGGAATAAACCCTTCGGTCACGTAGAGTCTTGCATACATCATCACTTCCGCTACATAATCCTGACTGTGATTGTAGGCAAAAATGGCACGTTCCAGGTTGCCGGTCGCCGCGCCGTTTTTGGCCAAATAGTTCGCGGCGGAAAAGATGGAGTCTTGCAGGCTCCACATACTCGCCCGGCCGTCACGGTCTGCATCGACGCCATACCCGGCGTACCGGGCGATCATGGCCAAGTTTATCTTTTCTTCTTCGGTAAAACTCCCCCGCCCGGCACCGTAGCAAGATGGATGCGACCAACCTACCCATGTACACGGCATAAACTGCATATGTCCTTCTGCTCCGACGCTCGAAATCATGGGCTGAAGCGTAGAAAACACCGTCTCGACGCGATGATGCGCGGCCAGCAAATTCCATGGAACGCCGTACCTGGCTTCGGCGGCTTTATAAATCGGGATATATTCGGCCGGTATTTCGCGTTCCCCAACCGGTGAAATCGACCCGCCTAAAAAGCCGTACCCGATACTTCCGCCGCCCATGAACAACAGCGGAAAAAGAAACATCCCGCATAAGGCCACAACGAGCAGGATCGGAATTGCAGCGATCAGCCATCCCCATTTTTTCATTCCGGAATCGCCCCCGATCCCGGACGAATGCCGACATCATCAACCTTCCATTTCCCATCAACCAGTTTGAGCAACACCACATAAAGCAGCAAGCCATCTTCATTCTTACCGTTTATATCGGTATGGGTCACCGTTACATCCACGTTGTACCATTGCTCGTCTGCTTTCAGCTCGGCCGGTGTCCATTCGGCTGTGACATACTCGGTCTTCACGCGAGAGAGCGTTCCCCGCCGTTGAAACGATGAAAGCTGCTTGTAAAAGGAACCGGTAATATAGGGTTTGGAGCGATCCACGTAAGCGTCCGGCTGTTTGCTATCGAACGGCACATACGCTTTCAGGAAATCCGGAAGAACGGCCTGTGCGCTACTTACTGCTTCCTCGGTAATAGGTGGTGTTTTACTTGTCGTTTCCTCTGGCTCCGGCTGAGCCTCGTACTGGTGTACGTCTTGTTGTTGTTCATGGACCGCAGCCGGTTTCGTTTCTTTCGGCTGCGCGGCGCGTCTTCCGGAAAAAAATGATCCGATAAAAAGCGCGATCAGCAGCAGACCAATGATAATACTGAAACATGTTTTAGCCCGATCCGGGAGCTGTGGGGGACGCGCCATTAGCTCTCACGCTCCCCTTCGTCCTCCTCTAAGGAGGCATTCTTCGAGAGCAGTTCCGTCGCCCCGGTTCGGGGGGCAAGGTTATCCTGTGAAGTCATCGGAGCTGCTTCATGCGAAACGAACGGCATCTCCAAAGATTCCAATATGGTTGATCCTCGCGCCGTCCGGAACGAATCGGAACGGGCCTCGGGCTTGGCCTGTCTCCTGCGTTCCCCTCCCTGACGCCGGGAGTCTAATGAAACGACCGCTGGCGCTGTCGCCCTCGTTCCATGTGGAACAGCTTGGACATATTCAGGAACCGCCGAAGGTATCGCTCTCCCCTCCTGCTGCGCCGGTTGTTGCATCGTTTCTTGAACTGGTGCCGATGTACTCATGGATTGCGGCGGCGTCACTGCCGGTTGTTCCCCTGGCTTGTCCATCATGGTTGAGGAAAGACTTGTATTAGGCAGGGCGGCACGGCCCTGCTCTCGGTGAGCCGCCTCACTTGCTGTCAAATCGGGTGTAGTGATCCCATCCGGCGCAATCGGCGTGTTAGCCGCAGTCCGGGGGGCGGCATAATTCCGGCCGGGTACGGCTTGTCCGCGCCGCGCAGTCATTGCCGCCTTGCCCATACCGCCCTTAGATAGACGATAGCGAGAAGGATTTCTGCTGCCTCCCGCCCCTGCCGGAGTCATCAACATTGGCAAAGCTTCTCCGGCACCCGGCGTTTCGCTTGCCGCTGCCGCCTCTGCCGATGACTGACCGCCAGGATACCATGAGCCTGCATCAGATAAACGAGTGAGCGGCATATCGATAATATCGGGTTCTCGATCCGCTTGCTTGCTATGCGGCACGACTTGCGATCCGGGTGAAACAATTTCCGCATCGGCGTACACCGTTTCGTCCTTTTCTTTTCCTTCATCATCGTGCATCGATACATTTTCAAGCGGTTCACTTTTGTTATCGTCGCCCATCGCTCCATCTGCGGCAGCACCGGCGACCGCCGCCCCTTCCGGACCGGCAACCGCTGCACCCGCCGCTTGCGCGGCCGCCTTGGTCGCTTTACGTTTCATTTCGCGGGCGGTGTTACTCACATGATGGTCAAAGTTCGATACCTCATGGGCCACACTGCGGATTAAACTGTTTCCTTCCATGAGAATACGCATGAATCGCTTACGCAGTACAAAGATAAGCAGCAGTACAATAAATTCTACAAACGCCGTTGCGAAATAGCCGATGCTGTCCGAATTGCTGACTTCATACACGATGGCCGACATGGTGAAGACAACCAGGGCGATTACGGACACCGCGATTTTCAACAGCAGCGGCAACGCCAATTCCTCGGTGTATCGACGGAATACGCCTCCCCCGCCCGGAAACGCGGCAATCACCATATAGAACGGCGCGGCAACCGCAATCGTCAAAAACCAAAATTGAAAAAGAATGAGCAGCAATGCTAAAGCGAAAATCGGTATCGACGTAATGCCGTTGACAATCGTATACAGAACGGTGAACACCAACCTATCCGGAACCATTGAATAGGTCATCATCATATTATTTCGTTTATCTATCTCTGTCTGTTCAACATACTTTTGCCGATTCTCGCCTGGTGGAAGCTTAAGCAGCGCATTGACCCGATCCTTGCCGACCGTGCTTTCGTCATCATTGCCGTACTGCATATAGAGATAAGGCCGGTGGACGAACAGATTCCACATATTTTCGCCAAGGCCACGGGTCGAATCGCTTCCCTTCCCTTCAAACAATCCAGAAGACGCACCGATTACATGACCCGTCAGCTCGGTTGTAATATTGTTCGCGCCTTTCAGAACCGTGCCATAGTTCGTAAAAAATAACAGTGCCGCCATTAAAATAAGAACGCTTTTTGCGACGTTGCCGGTTGCCTCAAGCTGCGCCTGTTGAAAGAAATATTTATAGACGAACACCAAGCCTACGCTTACACCTATGGCGATAAGAAAATCACCGTAAAGCCCGTATTGCTCAAAATGAAAATTGGAGATGCCGGTAATTTTTTGAACGACACCTTCGATCTGTTCGATGATTCGGTTGATCACATCGAAATGATAAGCGTAGTTCAGGACCGTGAGCATCATGTTCGTCATGTACACATTGACCTTGAACAAAATGTTAACAACGAAATTCATGCCTTCATAGAATTGAGCCAGCACGGTATCCTTAATGGCATCGCCGGAAATCCAACTCCCGATGGTCTTGAATGGGTTTTTAAAGCCTCCACCGTCGTCGTCTTCACCCGGTTGCTTGCTCGTTACATCGATTTGGTAATATGCCTTGGAACCGTCGCTAGTCACCTCATGTTTGGTATCAAATAAATTATCGGATATGCCCGTACCAGTGTTTCCGGTTGCTGCACCCGCCGCCGTTACCGGCAATAAGAGGAACAGTACCATCAATACCAGGAAGGGCCGCAATCGTTTCATCAGCCCTCACCTTCTTTTACATATTTGTGAATGTAAACACCATCCTTCGGGTTCTCGACTTTTTGCTCTGCTTCTTCAGCCTCTAACTCATGTATTTTCCAAGTGCCTTGCTCTTTCTTCATTTCAAGCCACTTCTTAGCATTGCCATTGTGATTCGGCAAGTAATAAAGAACCTCGTAGTGTAATTCTCCTTTTTTGGTCGGCTCTTTTTCAAACCGATAGATACTGTAGCGTTCCCCGATCTCTTTGAATCTTCCGGGAAACGTGTGCTCATCTTTCTCTAAAATCTGATAGTGCGGTTCTTCTGGAGAGAGAATTTTCCGGAAAAGCTCGTCATCTCCATCGACTGCTGCCTGAACATATTGCAACGCTAGGTCATCGGCTGCTTTTACATCGGCCGATGGCTTGCCGCCGCTGGATGATCCGCATGCGGCCAACAGCAGTAGCGCCCCGATCAGCATTCCTATAAATAGTCCTTTTCGCATTTGTCTCACACTCCCGTCCGGATGCGTTCCTGCCTTTGGCGTTCGTAGGTCCGTTCCTCTTCGGTCGCCGTGGAGCTGTCGAACGCTTCCTCGATTTCTTTATAAACCGGATGAATGCGGATCGCCGCCGTCCGGCCGTAAATGTCTTGGAACAGCGCCGTTCCCCGATCTAAACTGTTCAGGTATTCCGCATTGGCCGGAGTATCCGGCAGATTGAAGTAACGCAACATTTCCAGCGATTCATCGTATTTCTTGAGCGCAAACGAGAACTTCATCCCCATATTGGCTACGTCCTCATCATAGTCACTGGCGTTTTGCGTCCCTTTCATTAAAGTTGTGTTGTAATGCCGCCCCATACGCGTAATAAAGTCGAGTTGGGCCTTGCCTTCTGCGGATCGCTCTACCGTTTTCGCCTCATCCTGCACCACTATTTTATGAATGTGCCGATCCTGATTGAACATGTACTGCTTCGTAAAGGCCGCAATCGAAATCAAGATCGCTTCGGAAATCTTTTCAATCGGCCGGATTTTGCCCCGGTCCTTATCGTTTTTCGGGAGCTGCAAGTTTTGCACCATCAACACTTGCAGCGGCTTACTCACTTCCAGGACGCGATAACGCTGCCCCTTCTCGCCAAACAGCAGCCGCGAAATTTGCAGACGGCCTAACGTCTCCAGCGTCTCGATCAGCTCCATGCACGATTCGCGGCGGCGATCCGTCGTTTCTTGCGGCAACCGCGCTTTCAGATAATCCCGCAACCCGCCCAAGCAAGGATCGTCTTGTTCCCCTTCATGCTCGATGGCTTCGGAGAGCTGCGTAAAGCCAACATCCCCCAGGTGCTTGTCGCACAGGAACGAGAGAATGTCCATTGCAATATCTTTGGCCTCGGAAGTCGAAACGCTTGTCCGGAACGGATCAAGGCAACCCGCATCGCGCTCGTCGGCTCCTAGTGTCCACACCGATATAAATTCCGGAGGAATAAACGGCAACCCCTCGGCCCAACGTTTCCGGTCGCCTTTCGGGTCTACGATCAGCGCAAGCGATCCGCTCAAGACGGACAAGTATGCAAACAGGTTGATTAAGAACGATTTGCCTTTGCCGGTCATTCCGGCAATCATGACGGCTAATGAATCGACAACGTTCTGGACGCCTTCAAATGCCTTTGCGGCCAAGTCCGGCTTGATGAATACCGGCCGGTTGAGTTTAAGCGTTTGGCCGATATAAAATCCCCGGTTGTCTCCTATATTCGTCGTGGCCGCGAACATCATTCCCGCGAGCTTCGTCGGCTCAACATATTGCAAATAGTCAGCATTGTAGCGCGGGGAGGTTGGAATAAACTCCATAAAATACGAAATCATTTCCCCATATGGCGACAGCAAGTGCATGCCGAATTGGTTCATCTCGCGTTTCAATTCGTCTACCCGGACGCGCAGCTCGTCGGGGTCTTTAGCGGTCACTTTGAAAACGAACGAGCAGACATACGCCGGATAGCCTGTTTCTTGGAAGCGCGCCTCCATCTGAATTGCGCCGCTCTCCGACTTGGATACCTTCAGGTCAACTTCGCTGCCGCCCTTGGCCGCTTCGATCCGTTGATCCTCATAGGCCAAGCGCACATCGGAGAGCTGCTTAATAATTTGATCGTTGCGCATGAAGCTTGCTTTAATCGACACAGATACCGGGAAGCGTAGCCTGTTTTGCAAATGAAGCATCCATTCTGATCCCGGATGCAAGCTACGCGGGCTGATTTTATCGGCAACCAGGTATTGCACATAATTTTCTTCGATCTCTTCCCCAACCATCTTATAAAGCTTGAGCGTCTTTTGGTCGTATTCCTCGATTTCTGCATTTTGCAGCTCGTAGAACGCTTTGGAATTACCGCGCCGTGCCTCATGAACTCGGCCGCTATCCTCGATCCCGTTTACGTCCATACCGGTTTCATATCCCTTTCGCAGACGGGTATCGTTATGTGTGACGCTAAAGTTCTGTTCGATTAAAAAAACCGTTTCTTCCTTCGTCAGCGCCCGCACGAGCGACGACATCGATTGGCCGAGCGTTTCCCTTAAGCCATCGGCCTGCCGCCTCCATTGCTCAATATCCCGTTTGAGGATGTCGTTCGGTTCCAGGCCCACAGCTCGGTAAACTGGAGAAGTAAATCCGGCAACCAGGTCTTTCAGCGTCGTCACCGCTGCCAACCCCAAATTGCCGATTTTACGCATCTCATTCTTCCTCGGATCAAGCTGCACCCCAATATAGGAATGGTATTCATTTGTTTCTCGGGACGAACGCTGCGCGGCGAGCGTTCGTTTCAAACTTTGAAAATAACGAATCCCGTTCTCCTTTAGCGCATAGTCCTTGCGGCTAATCTCCTCTATCGTCTCGTCAATGATCCCGGAAACGTCCGTCAGTGACGGAATCATCAGGAAATGCAGGTCATGCACATTTTCGACGTAGAAAGAGAGCTGCCGATTGTACGGATGGATCTTCTGCATCGTGTCTCGAAAATCGTAGCCGAACCCTTCCACTTGATAATAGGCCCATACGCTGCCGTCCCTGCCAAACGCCAAATTGCCTTCAATATGACGCACCGGAAAGTCCGTAAATACCTTCATGCACATTCACCCGCCTTTCAATCGTCTACTGTAAAGTAGCCTCGAAATTGATAGCTCGGATTGGGCTTTTTCTTGGCGACGGGAAAGTCCTTGGCGGCCAATTGGCCGCCGAACCCGTATGACTTGGATTGCTCCAGCTCCTTGCCTTTGTAGTAGGTCACTCGTTTTCCTTTACGCCAGTGGTAAGCTGCAGCGCTTTTTAGAAATTTGATCGGAGGCCGATTTTCCGTCCCTACATCCATAAGCAGATACGTTGCTGCAAACGGTAAAGCAAACAGGATCGATTCCGGAAGCAGCCGCAAGGGGAAATTCAGAATCGGAATCCAATACCACACGAACTCAATTGCGGAAAACGACAACCAGTATAAAACGGCCTTAATTTTAATCTCTCGGCCAAACTTCAATCCTGCGAACTGATACAGCCTGCGTTCAAACTTCAAAAAATCGTTTAAGGCCCACAGCTCTTTTCGCTGTTGTTCCATCGCTGGCCCTCCTTCACTTTTTCAGACCGATCTTCTCGGTGAAAAACTCGGAAATGTTGCCAAGTATCGTCGGATTTTTGACGACCGCATACCCGATGATCAAAATGACAAATGTACCAATCGCCCCGATGAAATGTCGCCGGAACGCCAAGATAAGAACGAAAATAATCCCGGCGAACAATATGAGATACCCGCCTTGTTCCGAACCCCAATCCAACAAGCCTTTGAAATCCATAGCCGATCCCTCCTATTTTTCATCCATTTTGGTTACGATATATCGGCCTTCCTTTTCGGTTACGGTCAGCCGGTAGTTGCTCATAAAACGATCTTTGGAAACCGGGTCTTCGTAGGTTACGCTGCACAGCACGATATACGTTCGCGTAACCGGCGTTGACGTTGCCGCCGTTGCCCCAGTCACTTCCCCGGCCGCTGGGGACGCCTCTGTTCCGGCTTGCTGCGATCCGTTAGCTTCACCTTCCTTCGGAGCAGTACCGGCCGGTTTTGTCTGACTCTCGCCCGATTGATAAATCTCGGTCGAAGTGACACTGACAAAATGTAAGGCTCCGTTTAACCCGTTCTGATGCTCCGGATCGGACAACAAATAGCCTAGCTTGTCCTTCGGATCGGCGGCAAAGGAGCTAAAAAACGTATCCAGGAAATTCCGGATATTTTCTTTGACTTCATACGGTTCATCCGCAGCTCGCAACCCCTTGGCCCGATCATCTGCCTCCATCGTCGTTTGCCGATCAATGTACGTGAATTTCGGCAAGTCGTAGATGCCGTAATTTTGGTCGTAACCAACCGGCACAATGAAAAATTTGCTGACTTCTTTTGGCTCGTATTGAATCGTCTTCGTTGGAGGCTGCGCCGTGTTTTCCGGTGGTGGAGTTTGACCGGCTTGGGCCGTACCCCCATTTGCAGTATCCGTTCCGGACGGTGGCGACGCCGGGGGCTGCTCAACTTCTTTTGGCAGACCAAGCTTATAGAACACTTCCAAGGTCACATACGCCCGGTTCGGCCCCATTTCTTTAATGTGCTTGATTTCGGCCTTCAGGAAGGTCGAAGTTGTTTTCAGGCCGGAGGTTTGCAGGCCGGCTTGCGGATCAAGCCCTTTCGCCAGAAACGGAGTCAGCCGCTTTTTCCGGTCTTGAGTCGCCTCGTCGCCAGGCTTCCACGTAAAATACTCCTTGGCAAAATTTTCGGCATATTGGACGGCCGTTGTTGTCGTGGCCGGGTTTAGCGTCAGCTCGGCTCCTTCATTTCGCGTTTGGGCATCTGCCGGATCGTTCGGTTGAATGGCCGAGAAAAACACAACCAGGAACATAAAGGCAAAGGCGAGCCAAAATGCGGCAGCTCCAATTTTGCGCGTCATATAACCGCGCGGCCGGTAAGCTCGCCGCTTCTCGGGCTTTTCCTTACGCATCCAACTTTTGAATTGTCGAAGGATCGCTCCTTTTTCCCGCTGCGGCGCATCAGACGCCGCTTTCAGTTTGGCTAAACTTTTAGGCATACTGCTGCTCCTTTCTTGCAGGAATGCCCGTTGTATCCAGCGCATTTCGCACGTAAACGCGGGCTACATACGGCTCCCCGTTTTTCTCAATGGTCTTCCGTGCTAAAAATACCTCGCCGGTCGCCAGCGTCTTGATTTCGTCCGGATGCGCCCGGAACCGCTGCACGCTACGAACCGTCCCCATTTCCGATTCCATCCGAAGCTTGACGGCTGTTTTCTGGACTTGCTTTGTAATGTCGCCGTCCTCATAGGTGCCGAGCGTGGCGGCAAGTGTGGACGCATCCTCACTTTCGTTGACGCGACCGACGAAATACGTATTGCAGTTGTTGATGATCTGCCGCGTCAACACCGGATCAACGGCGTCGATGTCAGATAAGCCCTGCACCGATATAAGGCATTCAAACCCAGCCGACCGGCTCTTGTTGATCACGTCTACAACCTCATGAGAGACATAGGCCGAAAATTCGTCATAGACGGACATGATCGACTTTTTGCCTTCCTTCTGCCGGTAATCGACAAGCGTGTTCACTTCGGATATAACAAGCCGCCCGAGTGTCTTGATATAGTCCCGGTACTTGTTCCCGGATAACGAGAAAATCGCAACCTCGTCCCGATCCGTAATTTCTTTCAGGTCAATTCCTTCGCCGGTTTCCTCGAACAACGGGCCAAGATCGCTTTCCATCAGCTCCGCGAGTTGATTGCGCAAACTGGTAAGCGTCCCAAACGGAATACCCGTGCTTTCCTCTTCGTCGTCTATGCCAAAAAAGCGCTCACGGTAATATTCCACTCTGGCCCGCAGCGCCTCGTCCCAAACCAATCGACGCGCGGCCGCAGGTTCTTCCTGTTCTGTTTCTTCTTCCATACCGGTAAATAAAGCGCTTGCTTTGGCCGGTTGCACATGAACGGTATCGCGCGGCGGCTCCCCTTCTTCCTCCGATTCGGAAACAGGCTCCTCCTGCAACGGTTCTTCCGCCAATGGATCTCCTTCACGCACATATTCCGCTTCCGGCTCCATATCGAGAGCGACTGATACAGGCGCGGATTCTAACCCCTCAAATAATGAGGCAGCCGATTCAGGCACGTTCGTTGGCGTTACGGTTGGTTCCCCAACGGTCTGCCCTTGTAGCAAAGCATCGATTTCCTCTAATGACAAAGCTGTTTTCGGCTCTTGTTCATGCTCTTCCAAAATCGGCTTCGCATTCGGTACATCTTCAATCGCCGTCGCTTCTGCTGCTGTTACTTCGTGTTCATCTTCGTATGTGAAATTGGGTTCGTCGTGATGGGGGACGGCTTTTTCATTGCCTTCGTCAGTTACGAAAACTTCCGTTTTGGCCAATTCTAATTGCCGGTTCAACACAGCCGCAACCTTAGATGGATAGGTGAGGTCATACAAATTTTTCAGATCGATCGTCAAATCAAATTCTTTCATCATTTTGAGAACAAGCTGCAAAAAACGGGAGCAATTGAGCTTGTAGTACGGCTCGGACCATTCAAACAAATTCATAATTTTGTCCCGGAGCTGCGTCGCGGAACCATGCCGCAGAAAGTTAAAACTAATCTCGTCCACATCCGTAAACATATGGACGCGCTTGCCGTACCGTTCGCAAAGTTCCTTAAACTCCAACATCGATGCCCGTTCGCCCTTGCCGTCCATAAATACAACCGGCTTGTCCTGGCGTATAGCATTTTCAACCATCGTCCCGATAATGACGGTCTTCCCGCCTCCGGTCGTCGCTACCGCAAACACATGCTGGTTTGGCTCATGAGGCTCTAGCGCAACGCGCTCTTGAAACTCGTCGTAGCCGATAAAATTTTCCTTCGAGTTCGATTTCCGGAATTTGAGCTGCGCCTTCTGCACCAATTTAAACCGCTTGGCCCGGAAATACCGATAGCTTCCCGAAGAGCGTTTTTTCCGCAGCGCATCGTATTTCGTTTTCACAATTTTGCTTCGGTAATAGTCAATAAACGGGTGTGCTGCCCCTGCCAAAAGGTTGCCGAAAATGAAGGCGGACGCATAGCTAAAACCGGTTATCGGGAAAGTTTCGTTCCCATGTAAATACTGTTCAGCCGCTTCCGTAAGAATGGGTATGTTCAGAATCGACAAAAAGCCCAGGATCGACGCCCACTCGCCTGCGCCGTGTAGCACAAATAGACCGATGCAGCTCACCGGCATAATCGCGTATAATATCCAAGGTTTCTTTATTACGAACACAAACAGGCCATAAAGTACCGCCGCCGTAAGCACGGCTGGAAGCCCCACAATAAGCAGGACGAATGCCAGTACGGCTATGACGATATAGCCAACCGTTGTTGCACCTTCACTCTCCCGCTGTTGGGGAAGCAATAATTCCTCCTCGCTCCGACGAGCCATTGGTTCACTCTCCCACAACCTCCGCAGGCAGCGACCGTACTTGAATCTGCTGAAACACGTTTTTTCCGGATTGAGTTTGCGCCGGGCGTCCGACAGCTCGCCATTCCTGCGCCACATGCTCAATCGCTCGTTTGAGGGCATTACCTATCGTTTGGTTCGGGACAAAATACCACACATCGGTATACTTTCCTGCAACCAACTCGGCTGCATACCGATGCATCTTTTTTTGCAAACGGCCGTTCGATTTGGTATGCAATTCGGCCTCGACTGCAATCGTAAACCCCGGAAGCAGTAACACTACATCCGGCAACGTATCCCGAATTTTGTTCCATTTTTGAAGCATTTCCTGCTTGCCCTCGGTATCTTCCAGCAGCTCAAAACGGTATTCCCGCTCGGTTTTGTAATCAAAACCTTCAGCCTTCACCGACGCCTTCAGATGCAGGATAAGATCATTGATGATGAGGTCGTGTTCGGCCGTGTACAATGACGTATCGTTCGCAACCGTAACCGGATAGTCCAAATAATCCCTCGCCTCACGTTTCGGAAAGTACACATTCAGACGCAGCGTTAATTTCTTCTTCCACACAAGCCCCGCCGCTTCCAATTTCCGAAGTCGCCTGTATACGTTGTGTAGCGAAGTTTCTCCGGTGTAACGCAAAATTTGCTGAGACGTAACAATTCCCTGCTTTAACACAAAGCGTAAAATCTCAAGGTCTTTCTCCTTGAAATCCGAGTATTTCGTTAACATGAAACGACTCCCTCCAAGCTACCGTTTCTAGCGTCACACCACGCTCCCCGCTATCAGTATCAAGGCTCCGAAGCCCGCTCATATCCGTCCGTGTCGCCTCCTGGGAACCGTCTGCTCAAGGTACAACTAAACTTGCAACTAACTACGCAACAAAAATCGTCAGCGGAAGGCCGCGCTATTCTTCATTTGATCTCTCTTCAACATACATCCTGAACTCAGCCTGCAAACTTCCCCGATCAGCTCCCCACGGCATCAGTGATTAGGCATCCAAGCTTTGATCAAGGTATGCGCTAGCATACCAACCATCTTCCTTGAAACAGCTCACAAAGATTTTCATCCATGTACTTGCCCACAGGGTTGTTCTTCCTCGAACAACTTTCAAGGTTTTGACTTTGCTTCTCTGAATTACCCACAAAGATTTTGCTTTTGATCTTGATTTTGATCTTATCATTCGACTTTGAACTTAAATCCCTTTCTCCCCGAATCCCTCCTTCCTCACATATCCTGTATCCTCTCCTGCATTTAAAAAAGTCTCTCCCCTCTCCCAAAGTATCTGCGTTCTGGTACCGCTCGTTTTCCCGACCCCAGCCTCGGACGTTGTGAGGGTGGGGTCGGGAAATGCCTTCGAGCGGTACCAGAACGCCTGCACGCAGCCACAGCAAGGCTTTTCCCATCAGAAGAATAGCAACTAAAACCATACACCATGTACATTCTAGTTAACGCCTTAGTTATACACTCATGGTCTAGGAGAGTTAACAGAGAGGATATACGCGGAGTATATCACTACCGTACACGGGATGGAATAAAAATGGGGGAAAATGGATAATATCTCCTAGTCAAGTTAGGAGGAAAGAACCGACAGAAAACGGAAGTCCTAGACAAAATCAGCCTCCCGCGCCTCCGCTTGGGCTACGTCCCCCAACCCTAGAACCATAAAGTTACCAGAACAAAAAGAAAGAGAATCGATCAACCAGGCGGACCCGAAGACGGAACCAAGAAAGGAAGCCCCCCACAAAGACGATCCCCCGAAGAACGCCGCAGGACCCCACCCGCCACCCCAACTAGGGTAAGTGTATTGGAATCTGGTACATTTTTAACCGATGTTATAACTGGCACTTCTGAAGCCTGTTCGGTTGCCGGTTCGGGACTTGAAACCAGTCTTAACGTAGTTGCTGCTCCGCGCCCTTTACCATGTACCTCCACGGTAAGTCTGCCGGACTCCACCATCAGGGCGACAACTGCCTGATAAGTAGATAGCGACATGCCGAAATAAGACGCAAGCTTGCGCTGCGCATCCGTAATAGACCGATCCGGAAGCTGCTGCAAAACACGCTCCACATCTTCGGCCCACTCGCTATAATGACTCGTTTTTCGTTCTCCTCTTGGCTTGGCCGTCTCCCATACTTCATAAGAAAATGGTACGCCGGAAAGGTAGGTGATCCACTCCCCGGTAGGCCCGGCCGGAGCGTCTCCCTTGTAGGCGCTCTTAACTTTCCGTGATACAATACGTTGCGGCATTGGCTCGTCCAATCGCGTATTCCACTCCTGCAATTCTGCCTCGGCATCCTCCATACTATAGCCTTCTCGCTTGAAAGCCAGGGCAAGAGTATAACACGTATTATCCCGTTTCCCGACTTCTACGCCCGCTAGAAGCGTTTTCACGGCAGGATGGTCCAATAACCCCTTCTGGACAATAGAGCCGCGTTTAGCCTCTTGTATGGCGTCCTGGTTGATACTCTCCCAATCCAACAGCTCTGCGAACGATACGCGTTGCTCGGACGCATAAACAAGCGTATCCGGAGTTGGCAAACGGAACCAACGTTCGGCACCAATCGCCTGCCGATCCCCTCCGATGGCTGCTGCTATGGCCGTCTGGATGCGCCGGTAGGTCTGAATCGCGTTCGTGTATGCCTTACGCGGTGCATTGAGCAGAAAGTAAACATGATACCCCCCTGACGGAGTACGGACAATCATCGTTGGGCATGGCAAACCGGCGCTTGAGATACGTTCCAGGAGATCGGACATACAAAGCCCTGCATTGGGATTGTCCGCCCCCTTTACGTCCACATCAATGACAAGCGCATTTAAGTACCGGAGCGTCGCTTCCTCGCGTCGATCATTCCGGTAAAAAGTATTCGGCGTATAGTATGTATGTTGGCCACTCATGGCCAAGAGTGTTTGATAGGTTCGGCATGCTTTCATATTTCGGCAATCGGAACTGACAAATACCCATCCTAGCGTTTTCGCTCGGCCGGTTGCTTCCGTTGGGAAGCGTTTAGGCATCTCGGTGAGCTGATTACCAAATAGCAGCCGAAATGCCTCTTGCGTCCCGACAGCGGCCGGGCGCACAGCAATTGCAGGCAGCATAAAAAAACTCCCTCGTTTCGCGCCACGCCTCAAAAAGGCAATAGGAAAGAGAGAGTAGGTTCTTCACTTTTTTTCGCAGATAGAGTATAATATCCCTATAAAATGCGTATAAAAGTAGAAGCTCTCACTCTTGGGGCACTTTTTGAATGCCGGTCGGCAAACTAGTCATTCAAAAAGTGTGAGGTGTGGGCTTTTATTTTTTTATGTAATTTTGAACATTTCCAGTAATTCTCTGAATCTATCCCTACTATACGACACGATATTTAATTTTGGCAAATTACGCCGTTTTCAATTTTCCGTAGTAAAACGGATGTTTTGAATCTCATTTCCGTAGTAAAACGGATGATTTCAATTCAATTTCCGTAGTAAAACGGATGTTTTGGCCTTTTTCGCCCGTATTCGACAAAGTGTTTTCATCAAAATCACGATTTTTTATTTTTTTTTGCTCATTTTCCGTAGTAAAACGGATGTTTTGATTTTTTTTCCGTAGTAAAACGGATGATTTGCTGATTTTCCGTAGTTAAACGGATGTTTTGCCGCTCCTGCCCCAAAAAAATTTTCTCGCCCAGGCTTCCGCGCCTCTCATTTTCCCTCCTTCAACATATCTTTCCGACCAGCTAGCGCTTCCACCATAAGAGAAACGCCGAGCTGAAAGCCGTACTCAAACGATGCAGCCAGGTCCATTTCTCCGGCTTGAGCGCGAAGGTTCAGCAAATTCTCCAACTCCTTATACTCCGATTCGTCCAATCGCTTCCGCCAAACGCCCATCGCTTCCGTAATCTGCCGGTTGACGGGCCGGTATGCCGTCTCTTTCGATACGATCTGCTCAATCGGACATAGCTCTCCGTTATACAGCTTCCGCAACAAGGTTTTCATCATGTTTCCCATCCCTTCCCTTCGCACTGTACGGAAACTTTATGCGAAAACCGCATAAAAGTCAATATGCGGTTTTCGCATAGCTTACTATGAGCTTGGGTGATGGAAATGTACGCAAGAATTAAAGAGCTGCGAGAAGATAACGACTGGACACAGCAATATGTAGCCAAGGTTCTTAAGGTCAATCAGACCACGTATTCTCGATACGAAACGGGAGAACTGGATTTACCGTCCGCTTCAATAATCAAATTGGCCGACTTGTACCAGACCAGTACGGACTATCTTCTCGGCCGCACAGATCAGAAAAAGCCGTATCCTTCCAAGAAGGCAAATACATGACCTAAACAAAAAGCCGCGCATTCCTGATAAGGAAGCGTGGCTTTTTATTTAGGTATTATTCGCTTTTTTGTCGTAGCTCGCCCCCGGCCAAGTCAGATCGGGTCGAGCTGCAGGAGGCATTCAACCTTCAAGTCCGAACATTCAATTGCTGCTTATGGATCGATCGTTCGATTTCGTTATGCATTAAAGAGATCCAATTGAACCGGCTCGTTCAGTTCCCGGACCGAACGGACCGGAGCGTTTAAGAACACCGGATTTTTCGTCACGGTCAAAAAGCGTCCCAACAGCCCTTGTTTCTTTCCGGTAAATTCAAAGTGGTCGATGAAGCCTACAGTTTGCAATTCCTCGCAAGCCTGTTTGATGCGCTCCACGATTTTATAAACCGGCATAATCGGTTCGCGATCATCATCCAGAAAGTGAAAATGTCCGGCTAACGTTGACAGCTCTAGCGTCACAGCCGGTTCATCCGGGTAGGAGGATACGAGCCAATATAACCCCTGCGCCAGATAGGATTTCAGATCGTTCATGAGAATGAGCGATACATCAAACAGGTTCCCTTCTCTGTTCGCCTCGACCAACCATTCCGGAAGCTTGATTTCAAACTTGTACTGATAATGGCTTGGTGTTCCCACTTTACGCCGGAATACAATTTGGTCAATCAAGCGCGTCAAGGCGATCTCCTCGTATTCGGCGTTCTTGGAGCGCTGATACTGGGTAAGCGTCACTTCAATGTTCCACAAGCGCGTAAGGGCTTCCTGAACGCGCTTGTAATTGGCTGCACCATCCGTCAAGCCCAATTCGGCCAAGATATCTGCATATTTTAACTCAATTGTGGCTTGTCCGTTTACGTTTTTCTTAAACCAAAGAGATTGAATGGCCCCCATCACGCGGGCCTCATATGTCGTTAGCACATCCCCAGTTGTTTGCTTGATATATACATTTCGGACACCATGAACAGTTGTCGGGGCTTGTCCGTTCGCCCCGTTCGGATTGGCCGAGAATAGGGCGTGTTGGGCAATATTCGTATTAAATGGGACTACTTCGCGTAAATAATCTACCGATTTGACGCGGAGCGCCCGTTCGAGAATATCATTTTTCGCCTTTAACAGTAACCGGTCGTTTCCGCCTTCCAACTGCTGTGACTTTAACGTTTCCCCCAATTGATTCGCATACATAAAAAGGGCTTTGACGGATACGCGCTGTACAAGTGCCGCGCTTAGTTGTTCGATCATTTCTTGATGAATACTCGCAGCTTTCAAGGGGTCGGCATGGCGTTGAGTCTTTCCGATAAACTCATGGGCCATTTCATTGAGCTGCATATCGACTTCGCGTAGGGCGTCCATCTCCATGATGTCACCGCCCTCCGGAGTTCTCAATGTTATTCAGCTCTTTCTCAAGTACGTAATTGATAAAGCGCATCTTAAAGCCCTTTTTCTGCCCTGCTGCAAGCTTGTTGAAGCGTTCAAGCAAATCATTGCGGATTAAATACGTGTCACGTGTATGGGTATCCTCAACACGCGGCGGTTTTCTTTCTTCGGCGTAAATGCTTAAAAAACTTTCATACTTTGATTGTTCAGATTCACTATTCAGTTTTACTGCTTCATTCGATTGTTCAGATTCACTGTTCAATTTTACTGCTTCATTCGATTGTTCAGATTCACTATTCAGTTTTACTGCTTCGTTCGATTGATCAGATTCACTGTTCAGTTTTACCGCTTCATCCGATTGTTCAGATTTACTGTTCAGTTTTACTGCTTCATCCGATTGTTCAGATTCACTGTTCAGTTTTACTGCTTCGTTTGATTGTTCAGATTTACTATTCAGTTTTACTGCTTCGTTTGATTGTTCAGATTCACTATTCAGTTTTACTGCTTCGTTTAATTGTTGAATTTTATTATTCTGTTTTACTTCACTGTTTCTATGTTCTGTTCCATTTAACTGTTCAGTTATTTTTGAG
>NZ_MXQD01000071.1:0-16069 GCF_002165585.1 Paenibacillus sp. MY03
TAATTGTTGAATTTTATTATTCTGTTTTACTTCACTGTTTCTATGTTCTGTTCCATTTAACTGTTCAGTTATTTTTGAGGAAAATGTATCAAAATCAGCCAATGCTTTGCGCTGTCTTGCCATGCGCCAATACCTCCTCCAAAATATCATAATAAGATTTTACGAGATGGTTTCCAGGATCGGCCAGAACAGCCGGTTGTCCTTCGTAGGCAGTAGCATTCGCGAAACGGATCGATTTGGATATGACGGTTTCGTACATATGTAAACCATGCTCAAGGCAATATTTCCGAGCCTTTGGCAGCATTTCTGAATGCAGCGTGGTCCGAGAATCAACCTTCATCGCTACAATACCATCAATGACCAGTTCAGGCCGATGCTTTTGTTGAAAATCTTCAACCACTTCGATGACTTGAATAATACCCGCAACGGCAAACGTTTCTGGTTCAAACGGTATAATGACGCGATCCGCAGCGGCAAATACATTTCCGGCAATCAAACCCATATCCGGCGGCGTGTCGATGAATATAAAATCGTATTGATCCCGGATGGCATCTAACGGCCCTTTCAGCAAATATAGCGGACGCCGGTACGTCTCTATGTCAGCCAGTACATCAAATACGAGAGTTGCCATGTCCTTGTTGGCCGGTACAAGATCGAGCCGATCCATTAAAGGCACCTTTACGGCGTCCATCGATACACCATCCACGAGCACATCGTAAATTGTTTCCTCGAAATGAGCAGGAACCTTCCCGAAAGCCATGGAAGCATTGCCCTGCGGATCGGTATCTATGATAAGTACCCGCGCCTCGGGCTGTTTCGTAACAATGGCCGTCGCAATATTGGTGACAAAACTGGTCTTCCCAACCCCGCCCTTGTTGGCGGAAACTGCGTAGACAATCGCCATACTTTCGACCTTCTTTCATGTAATAGTTTTCTCATTCAGATAAACTGTTCAGTTTTAGTGTTCAAGTTTACGTTTCAGTTAGATGATTCAATCATAGCATAGCCCAGTCATGTAGAAAAGCTCCCCCTCCGCCCCCGGAACGGGGGAACGCAAAGGGCTTGCGCCCTCTGCACACCCGCCCCCCGCCCTAAAGGGGGCGGGCCATGCAAGGGGTTGCATGGCGTCGGATAGCGTCGGCGGTCGGAACCGCTCGTCAAGGGTTCGCTAACGCCGCTGACGCGCCCTGGACGGCTCTCTTGCCTGCTTCATACGCGGCCACGGCGAAAGCCCCACAAAAGCCTTTATACGTTGCATGACATGGTATGACGTGATAAAATAACGGGTATAAAGATGTGAGTACGATGGCCACCACCCTTGTTACTGGTATAAGGCTTGCACGTCGAGCCGTATACTAAGAAGAGCCTTTACCGCAGCGAACGGTAAAGACTCTAAGGACCCGAAAAGCTGTGGATCACCACGGCGCGCGTGAAACTAAATAGCTAGTTCAAGCGAAAACCACCGTTTAGGCTCTCCAACCTACTTAGCGGTGGTTTTTCGCTTGCTACGAAACTTACGACGCGCCCAGCGATAGAGCTTCCGGATACCAAACACAAGGCTTAGTATCGTTACGATCCAACGCAGCACATCATAAAACGCCACAAGTGCGACCATCGGCGTCACCCCCTTTCGGGAAGCTGCGCCGTGGTCCGAAAACATCCACCACTATTCAAAGTCCATAGAGTCGATTATAGCATGTCCGTTCTGATCACTCTACTAACTTTCAAGTTCCGAACAGTGGATCTTCAGGAGTGGAAGAATCGTTCGGCATTTCAGGTCGGTTTCTCGCCTTCAGCTCGCGCCGATCCGGCCTCCTTTTATTGTTGTTGCTTATCCCCGCCCCGACCTTTCGATGCAGCGGAACGCCCTTGCGTTTGTAATTGCTCCCGAAGCTCATTAATATGATCATATAATTTCGTGATTTGCGCCGTTGCCTCCTGCTGCTTCGCCGTCGCTTCCGCGCTAACTTTCTCTAACTTCTCTTGGTACTCACTCCGCGCCTGAACTAACTCGCGCTCCCGCTGCACATCGAGCTTTTCTTTGAGGCGTTCCAGTTCTTCCGCATGACGCGCCTCCAGTTGCGCGATCCGTTCCGCATGCTGCTGCTCGATGCGCTGTTGTTCCCGTTCGAGCGATGCGATTTGGTCGGTTTGTTTCTCCGCTTGCCTCGACAGCTCGTCCACTTGCCGGTGCAGTTCCTTATTTTCGTCCATCGTCGCTTGAAAATCGGTGAGCTGTGCGCTCAAAGCCTTGTTCTTCTCCTCGTACTGCTCCAGGAGCAAATTAGACTTTTTGGTGTTATCCTCGTATTGTGCAATCTGCTTCGCTTGGTCGCTGTTTTCTTTGCTCAAGCGCCCGCCTTCATCCTTGAGCTGCTTCATTTCCATCGTCATATCGGCAATGGTTTGCTCCTGTGCCAGAAATGCCGCATTTCGCTCGGCCAATACCACCTCATGCCCCTGTGTAAGCTCCAAGCGCGCTGCCGCCTCTGACTGAATCATCATCATAAAAATTTCTTCGTCGCGGCGCTTGTGGTATTCACGTTCTTCCAGTAGCTTGCGATAGCCCGCAGCAACGCCTTCTTTGAGCTGCTGCATCTCGACGAGCTGCGCCATGTATTCCAAAAACTCGCCTTCTGTGGGCAAACCGCTTTCCGCAAACAATTCTTCAACCTTTTGTTTGATTTCAGGACGTACCCGGATCGATTTCGTGACGGTTGGCCCTTTTGTTGGTTCATTCATGGACATGCGCTTCACGCTCCCTTGTTTACTTTTCTTTATTATAACACATAATGTTTACTGTGTTTACACTGTTTACAACATATTTTGAATCGGATAAAGAGAAAAGCATGAACCGCCGCCGACCTCGGCCGCACTCCTCAACTCCTCCCAAAACCCCAGCCCAGCTATTCCTTTTGATCGAACCTCGACATTCTGTAAACTTTCGAAATCTCATTTTTCACCATGTTTACATAGATTACAAAGTAGACAGCCTTGAATCTGTCTTTCCATTATGCAAACATTTAAACCCTGCAAACATGGTATGTTTACACCGTTTACATTGTTTACAGAGCAAAAGGCGGACTCCGGCTGATCCGTTGAGGTAAGTGGCGACGGCGCAGAAAGCGCGGTCGCCGGGGTTTGGGAGCAGGCCGGGGGGTCCGGGGGGCGGAAAGCCCCCCGGCCGCGCCAAAAGCGGCGATCATGTGGGCGTCTAAATATGCAGGCGGCGGCAAAAATCCGGGTCGAGCGCCCGCAGCCGCTGGGTGGCCCGGCCAAGGGCAGCGCGCGGCATGCGGAGCTGATAGCCGTAGCGCCCTTGGGCCTCCAAGTCCTCTAGCTGCCGCAGCCGGTGCATATACTCGCTCCAGGCGGCTTCCCATGCCTCCATTTGCTCAAGGACGGAATGCGCCTGCTGTTGGATGATCTCCCGTTCAGCGGCCAATAAAAGGGGCTTGGTGGCATCCTGTATCGATACGCCCTGTTCGGCCAAACGCTCGGCTACGCGGGCGCGCCTCGCAGCGCTCAAGCGGCGGCTTGTGCGCAAATACTGCGCCCCGACAATGCGCCGCCCCTCCCAACCATAGCCGACCGCCTCGCGGCGATCCTCGCCGCTGCTGCGCCGTGTCTCGTAGCTCTGAAAGGCATGCAGCACGTCTTCCACGTCCGGCACAAACGGCCCGTCCTCCCAACTCACTGAAACGCTATCGGCCGACGAGCGCACGGAAAAGGTTTGCCCCGGAAAGGCGCGCCGCAGCGCCGCCCGGATTTTTTTTGCCGTCTCGGTAGAGCTTTCATAGTGCATCGGTTTTCCTTCCTTTCGTAAGGGGGGGTCCGGGGGGCTGTTAGCCCCCCGGCCGTGCTTTACAAAACGAGCTGCCGGCCGCTGGCTTTCAATTGCATCATGGAATCATAGAGCGTGCTGATTTCCTCGTACGCATCCTCCCAGCCGTCCGCAATGACCCATGTAATCGCCGCGCCGTCAAAGGAAATGACCACATTCGTTTTATAATTGCTCTCGTCCCGAAACGTGGCGTCGTACGTATAGGACAGTGCTTCCCCCGGCTCCTGCTTGATGTCGCTTTCCTCGAAATCGAACAAATTCCATTCTTGAAATGCCTTGCAAAAAAACACGTAATCCGGATACGTCACTGTTTGCATCGCTGCCCATTCCCTTCCTATTTGGATATGGGGGCCAAGGCCCCCGATTGTCAGTTGCCTTGGCTGCTATTCCTCGCCGTCCGTGAAGCTGATGCCCTGCATGTAGTCCGCGGCGCGCTGCGCCTTACCTGCGGCCAGTACAATCATGCGTTGATCGTCTTTGAGCGCCCGCAGCCAACCGTTAATATAGGACGCGCTGTTTTCAATGGTCGTATTGTCGATGCCGCAGACGCCGCACATCATGGCCGCGCCGATCTCGGCTATCAATTCTTCTTTGCTGTAATTCTCGTCACCGAATGCGGCCAGCTCCGTAATGCCGGACCGGTTCAGCCGCTTGGTATGGCCGGTCGAATGTACCAGTTCATGAAATAGCGTGCAGTAATATTCCTCGGGCTGCTTGTAATCCACCATCGGCGGAACGCTGATCATGTCATCCCCCGGCCGATAGAACGCCCGCCCCGGAGCGAAATGAATAGGCGGCCGGTCTGCATAGCCGGTTACAAGCCGTTCGGCTTCCTCAATGGGGTCATGCTCATACGCCGGTTCACTGTTCCGTTTGCTTTCCAGTCCTTCGCATTGGGTTGCAATATTGAACACCTTGTAATAGCGCAAAAGCGGTATTTTCTCCGTCTCGCCGGTTTCCTCGTCCTTCTTCTCCAGCCACTTCCAGAAAACCACGATCTCGCCTTTTACGCCCTTCTTGACGGTGCCGCCCGCCTCGGTAATTCGCTTGAACGAGGCATACTCCCCGGCGTCAAGCAGCAGCGCGTTAATGCCCCGATACGGCTTTTGCGTTAACCAGTTCACCGCCGCGCCGCTTCTCCATGGCCTGCGCCACGGCACGACGCCGCTTTCGAGTAGCTTTACAATGCGTTCCGTCACCATTTCATAAATTTTTTGACTCATGTTTTGCCCTCTCCTTTACATGTGGTAAAATAGAGGGGCGAAGGGGTTCGCAAAATTTCTTCGCCCCGGTCCGATTGCTCCCTAAAGCAAACGGGCCTTTTAATATTCGGAAGGTAATAAAAACGTTGTCGCGCTGCGGTCGCGTTCCGTTATAATCCAGAATTTGACGCCTGCCGCCGTGTGATAAACCGACAGCAGCCGTTCCCCCATTTGCAGCGCCTCGTCATTAGCAGTCCGGTCGTCATCGCAGACGTCGCCCCAATCGCCGCTAATATGCCGGGTCAGCGCGGATATGCGTTCATCCTCGCTGACAACTTCTAGCGCGCCCGGCGTGGTGTACACCTGCCCGAGCGGAAATAGCCCTCGGAAAACATGAATCCTCATCCCTGCTCACTCTCCCTTTTTCAAAGCTCGGTTGTATTCGTTTAGCAGCTCGTCCAATTCTTGCGACTTCAAAAGCACTTCTTTTGCCATCGCGCCTACCTGCTTGGCCAATGTGTTCAATTCCGCGCGCACCGCTTCGATTTTTTCGCGCAGCTCGTTTACTGCCCGCATGTTCTCACCTCCTTTCAGGCCAATATCCGGCTAAAATCGCGCGGATGCGGCCGAATTCCTTTGCTCGTCCATCCCGTTTTTTTCTTCTTTGACTTGACTTTTTGGCCCTGAAACCCTCATCCTGGTCCCGCTTGCCGGTCGAGCCAGCGCGGAGCGTCTTCTTTCAAGGTTTGGAGCGTAGGGGCTTCCTTCGTGCTTCCTGGTCTTGCGTATGGAGTTTTCAAGGAACAGGTACATCCTGTATACCGCAGCCGTCGCAGATTTTAGAGCATATCCGGTTCTGGCTGGCAAGGGTTTGCCCGTCAGGGATAGTCAAATTTTTTTGAGCGCTCTTCTCAAAAAAATTTGGCTACCCTTGCCAGCCACGGTTCGGATATGCTCCCATGCGACGGATCGGCTGCGGTGTACAGGATGTGGGCCTTGAAAAACGGAAGGAGCAAGGCCCGCGCGCGAAAGTACCCCTGCGCTGCCAGGCCGTTTTTGCTTCCTGGAACCCGCTTGCAAAGCTTTTGGCTTCCCCGACCTGCCCGAATCGCTTTAGGCACGATGATGAAATGGAGCGTCAGCGTAATGGAATCATGGTGCCACCCTGCCCCGTAGAGCCATGATGGGCGCGGCAGCGTAAGCGAGAGCGCCCATGATGGATCGAGCGTTACCCGCAGAACGCTTTTGCTCCCTGCGAGGCCCGTTAAAAATCCCAATGGAACCCGGCGTCTTTCCGGGGTCGCTTGGGATTTAGGGGCCGGTGAACCGGGGGAACCGTATTCCTTCATTCGGATTTTGATGATTTTGGATCCAATGGCCACAAAAAAACGTTCGGCTTTCCGCCGAGATCCACGCAGCTCTTTCCGGCTGCAGAAGATCCATTCCGCAAAAAAAGCCGAACGATCCGGTTCATGCCAAACGTGAACCGCATAAAGCTGCAGAACAAAAAAAGAGCCACAGCGCAAGGCCGAAGCTCAAAAAAGGGTAGAGTAACCGGAGATGACAAAACCTCCCCCTTGGTGCGGCATTGGACGCAAAGCCTCCCATAACGGTATACCGGTGGCCGTTAGCAACCCTATGCGTCTACTTCAAGTCACCGGCTTTCCGGAGCGAGCTGCGATCCGTTGGTGCACGATCTATTCGTCGAAGCATTGAACGGCCGTGTCCGGACCATCCGGATTAGTCTGATTTAGAAGGAGGCTGCGAATCTCGCCCCTCTTGCTCCCGGCGTTTGACTGCCTGCCGGTCCAGGACATACAACAAGATAAAACAGATGACACCGAAAACAAAAATGGCAGCTCTTCCGGCAGGAGACATGTTGAATAATAGTTCAGAAAACATCGCCTGTCCCTCCTAAAGTGCAAATGAAACGAATTGATAAGCGTAGTAGATCATTGCCCATAAGGTAAGCACGAGATAACCAACAAAGCCGGAATAAACGACAGCCATACCGCCATAACCCCACAGCTTCCAGTACCAAGCGATCGGTTCCTCCTCTACCTCTATCCAAACCGAACGCGGCCGGGGCAAAGTCCGGTAGAAGCCCCAAACATTAAGGTATGAGCGGTCTTCGTCATCGGACGCCTTCACTTCCCATCTTTTTGCCGCTTCGCCTTTGCCTCCCCCTCCTGCCAAATCGCGAAAAACAGCAGGATCTTCAACAATAGCAGCAGCAAGAGCATGTCTGCCGGTTTCGTCAAATTTGGAACCAGGATATTCCACATGATCCCCTCCGATTATCTTTTAAGTTACATAACCTAAGAAAAAACGAAACTTTTATAGTACATTTTATCTTATAAGATAAGTATATATCAAAAAAATTATCTTTTAGTAATCTGCATAGTTACGCTCAAGTTGCTTACACTCAAATGGATAGGAAGGAGTGTAACAACCGTGGCGTATACAACACTGCAACGGGTGGGCAATGCCGTCCGGCACACCCGATTAAGCCAAGACTTGACGCAAGAGGAATTGGCCGAGTTGATCGGAACCAGCTATACCTATATCAGCTCCCTAGAACGCGGACAGCGCAACGTAACCATTCAAACCCTAGATCGAATCGCGCAAGCTTGTCGAACCGACTTGTTCCGGATGCTACAGCTCGACGGACCGGAGGATGAAACCATTATTGAAATGTTGGCTCTCTTAATGAGCCGTGACCCATTGGATCGTAAAAAGGTACTCAATATCGCACGAGAAATGTTCCGGTCCCAATGAGGAAATGAGGGCGCGTTTGAAATCCCAAGATGTGGAAAGTATACACCAAAAGAACCTATGAGTTCAATTATACTTTAGTTATTTGAACTTTTGATACTCTCCAAGCGCATCATATCGTTGGTCTACACTTCTTAGTAGAAAGAGGTGAACGACCAACGTGAGTCATCTAGCCAAAACGATAGGAGAGCAGATACGGCACTACCGCACATTGAGGGGTTGGACCCAAGAGCAATTGGCGGAAGTACTAGAATCGCAAGGAACCTATATCGGCCGCGTCGAACGCGGCGAACAAAACATACAGCTTCAAACCTTGGAAAAAATAGCCGATGCGCTACATATAAACGTATATGCCTTGTTCAGAGAACGCGATCCGTTTGAGCATCTAAAACAGGATGAATGGATATGGCAATCCGTGATGCTCCTCAAAGAGCAGAACGTGCAGGATCAGGAACGAGCCTTCCGGGTTTTGCGTGAAATGTTGAAACACTAAAGGGAAGCTGCCCTGTTCGATTTCGGACATGGCTTCGCCCCCGGTGCTAAGAACAATCCCCCTACTGACTTCACTCCCTCGCCGCGACTCCAATAGATCGGGTACGATTTCGCTCCATCCCAACTGTCCGTTGCACAATCCGGGTTTCCGTTGTATAATATACAGGCAAGATAAAGTAATCGGAGCGTAAGCTCGCACCATGGGCAACGTGGTGTTCCCTGCCGGAGGGACCATAATTTCCGTGTTTACCGACCGTTTGTGTTGCCGAATGATATGGATTTTCAGCAATTAGGAAACACTTATATATAGGGATCGCCAACGATCCGCACCACCGGGTAGCGTGGTGTTCCCCGCCGGGGGGACCATAATCTCCGTGTTTACCGACTGTTTTTGCTACCCATCAGCTTAACAAGGCGGCTCTGATGTGGATACATCAGAGCTTTTTTTGTGCAAGGAGACATGATTCCATGACGCTAACACTCGAACAATTAGTTGCCCGAACGACCAAACCCTTGATCGCGGATATTAGCCTCCAAGTGCTTCAGCAGTTATACGAGCAATATCTTCTCCCCTACACGTTTACATATGAACTGGAGAACCATGAACCTGTTAAGCTGCACTTTGAAAAGGACAACTTCTGTCACCTGCTGGGTCTGGAAAAGATGGTCGCGGGAAAAATACGTTCTCAAGACTTGAAATTGTATCGGGGGCCAGAAGGCTGGGACAACATCAAAAACGGCACGATTGACCGGGATCATATGCGGTCCCGCGCAGGTAAACCGAACTTTAACAGTCTGAAAGGAAAATGGATCTATTTTTTCGCCATTCCCCGCATCCTCACATCCGACACAGCCATGATTAAATTTCATAAATTAGGGGCAGAATTACTCATATACGGCGGTTTTGATAATGCCATCGTACACCTTGGCATATCCAGGCGAGAAGAAACCGAATTTAAAACGTGGTGTCCGCGTACCATTCTGGAAGAAGGCAAAACACCGCCGCTGTACGGAACCAAACATATTGACGGGCAACCAACGCTTCGCATTGTTTCCTTTAAACAGGAAGCGAAATAAAATAGGGCATAAAACCGCAAGGCGCGGCTATATGCGCAAAGGCGAAGGCGCTGCCAGCTAATCGGCAGCGCCTTATTATTTAATGCCGTAACATGTTCGGCTCAACACGAGCTGTAATAACTAGGCCCGTCATGGCTCAAGGCTTGATGGCACGTATCGCGGCGGACACCAGGTATTGTTCGACATTTGCGCCAGGAATCCAATCCTTGATGAACGTCCGGGATTCGTCTTTAGGTTCGATCTCAATTTGGGTAAAACCGCTTTGCGCAAGCATGGCCTCCAGTTCGCCGATGGAGGAAGCTCCTGAAATGCACCCTGAATAGATATGGTCGATATCCTGCTTGATTTCATCCGGAAAATCGGCTGTTGCTACGACATCCGATATGGCCAGTCTGCCGCCGTCACGCAGCACACGGAACGCCTCGTCAAAAACCTGCTGCTTCGATGGGGACAGATTAATGACACAGTTTGAAATAATCACGTCAACCGAGTGGTCCTGAACCGGCAGATGCTCAATCTCGCCCAGCCGAAATTCCGTATTGGCAAATCCGCTTTTGCTGGCATTTTCGCGGGCGCGGCTGACCATTTCCGGTGTCATATCTACACCAATGACGCGGCCGGAAGCGCCCACCTGACGGGAAGCAAGAAAGCAATCAAACCCGCCGCCGCTACCCAGGTCCAGCACGACTTCTCCCGGTTGCAAAGCGGCAATGGCTTGCGGATTGCCACAGCCGAGGCCTAGATTCGCCCCATCCGGAACGGCTGTTAGTTCTTCTGACGAGTAGCCCATTTTAGCGGAAACATCCGCGGCCGATCCACAGCAATCATTGGCTGGCGTTGGCGTACAACAGGACCCCGCCCCTACATCCTGTAAGGCGATTTCTTTATACCGATTCCGAACGTTTTGACGAATTTGATCATTACTCACTTGATTCATGAAAGATCACTCCTTAGTTTTTTTATACAATCAACAGCAGCTCATAACGCAGCAAACCGTTGGTGTTGCACGAATGATTGGCCGTCGTTTAAAAAATCGGACCGATTGCTTTTGCATAACGTCTGACCATTTCCACGCTTCTCTAGCAGATCGTGCGATTTCCCTTTGGCGTTGTTTCATAAGCATTTCCGCAGCAAACCAATTGAGGTTCAAGTCGGTCCCATCCTTTTATCAAAAAATGTAAGCATTCAGTGTTTAAGGTGATGCAAAAGCTTTTTAACAACAAACTGCGCGTCCGGCCCCACCCCCCTTAAGGTGGCAGAAGCAAAGGAACGCTGCCCTTCCAGCCCCACATAATAAAGCCCCGGAACGTCACTTATGCCTGCTTGATGTATCGGTCTTCCTTCCGCATCCAGCGCGCCAATCGCTTGAAGATAGGGAAGATGCGGCCGGTAGCCTGTCGCAAAGATCACCGTATCCACCGGCTCTTTTGTCCCGTTCGGCCAAATGACGCCATCCTCATAAAAGGATGTAAACATCGGTTGTTGATCTGGTTTCCCTGCCGCTACTTTCTCTTTGTATCCGCCCGAATCGTTCACCGCACTTGAACTCGGCGCGGTTTTCCCGAATCTCCAAAATGGAAAGGTGTCAAACCCAATCAGTCTCACCCAAAAGTGCACATCCTGGCCCCATACCTTTTGTTTCACGAACTGAACCGGCCGGAGTACCGCTAAAGACGTCTTGCTCACCTCGGCCAGCTCAACTCCGATCTGTACGGCAGAATTGCCACGCCCGACCACTACCACACGTTGATGGATGAATGGCTCCGGATTTCGGTATTCAGAGGAATGAAGCGTGCGACCTTGATACACCTCCTGCCCGGGCAAAACTGGCGTATAGGGATTGTGAAACGAGCCGGTCGCATTAATGATGGTGCGCGCCCGAAACGTATCCCCTGCCATCGTACGGACCGTAAACCCTTCTCCATCCCTTTCGACCGATGCCACGCGTTGACTGGCTCGGACCGGCAATTGAAATTTTGCCCGGTAATCCTGTAAATAACGAATGACTTCATCTCGCTTGGGATAGCCATTCGGATCGCCGGGGAACTTCATGCCGGGCATCGACGAGAAACGTGCTGGAGAGAACAGTTTGAGACTATCGTAATAACGCGGCCACGAACCGCACGCCTCGTCGCTCGCGTCTAAAATCAGAAATCGAAGTCCTTTCTTCTGTAGATGATAGCCGGAAGCAAGACCCGCCTGCCCCCCTCCAATGACAATCGTATCCAATACCTCATTCATACCCTATACCCTCCGATTTATTTGCAATTTGCAAGTATTAGAGAAAAGAAATCACCCGATGGGGGTGGAACAGCAAAGACTGGATTTCGACATCGCTTCATTCAAAAGCTTAATGGAGCGAATGACCGTTTCTTTTTCAAAATCGTTCATGTGAGAGAAAACTTCAGCTAAATAAGCATTCATTTGCTGGTCAATCGTCGTGGCCACGTACTTACCTTCTGTCGTGAGCGAAAGCACATACACCCTACGGTCGTCCGGATCGGGCGATTTTTTGACCAAATTCATTTTAATTAACGATTGGATTTGTCGGCTAAAGGTCGTAATATCGGTCCCTAACGCCTCGGCTACCTGCTGAATGGACGGTTGATGCAGACGATCGATCTCGTAAAGAATATGGCTTTGCACTAAGGAAATATCGCAGCCACCCGCTGAACAGCAATGTTTATTGAGAAATCCAAAACGACGTGTCATGATTTGAAATAGTTCGCGAACATTTTCCACTGTGGTTCACCTCATAACTTAGTTATACAATAATTATTTGCAAATTGCAAGTTTTTTAATCGCAAATAGAAAAACCACTCGGTTGGAGTGGTTTCTAGCGTGCTTATTTACCGGGATATATCTTGTTAAGGGATTCCCTCTGTGATGGTTTAATATCAATGATGTTGCGAATGCTCTTCGCCTTGGCCTCGGATTCGTCAAGCGTATCGCTTAATCCCAAGGCAAGTAAAGTGCCAGCGGCTACCGTCCCGGTCCGACCCTTTCCTCCGCCACAATGAAAAGCCACTTTCTTGTTTTGATGAAACGCTTCGGTGACGGCCTGGATCGCTTGCTCAAAGGCTTTTTCTTGCGATCCGGCAGAGTTATCCGCTAACGGGATTTGAATCCATTTCGCATTGGCCGCTGGATAGGCGCATTCCGTCGCTTCGCCGCGCAGATCCACGATCACGTCGATACCTTCATTTTTCACCATCGATTCCACGTCCGTTGCCGCGCCCATAAAAATTTTATCCGGAATCAAAGCATGGTAGGTTTTTTCAGACGACATGGACTATACTCCTTTTTTAAACGATCCAAACTCAATCGGAACCGGGGCCGCTGGCGGCGCGCAGCACAAGGACAAATCCCTGGCTTCTCCGGCGGATTCGAATTCGGAATCTTTTTTTGTATAGAAAATCTCCCATGCGTTGCCGTCCGGATCGTACACCCAAACTTTATCCTGTACCGCATAGCAGCATGTGGTATTCATCTCGTCAATCAGCAGCAGTCCGCTTTGACGAAGCCTCTCCCCCATGGCCAGCACTTCTTCCGTATTATTCACTTGAAATCCCAAGTGATTCAGTACACCCTTTTGTTCAAAGGGGCGTACATTGAGCGAAAAATGAAGCGCCGGTTCTTCTAACTCAAATTTGGCGTAGTTATCTTTAATCTTACTCGGTTCCGCCCCAAAAAAAGCGCGGTAGAAATCAAGAGATTTGTTAAGCTCCGTGCAGTTTAAAGCAACATGCATTCGTTTGATCATCGTCGTCACCTCATTTCCCTTCTTTGACGAATTGTTCAATCCGGCTCTTAATCGAATCGCGAACGCTGCGGAACTGGTTCATGATTTCGTCTTCCGTTCCGGTTGCTTTTGCCGGATCATCAAAACCCCAATGCCATTTCGTGACGTTCTTGTTGGAGATCACCGGGCAATGCTCGTCGGCGTGGCCGCACAGAGTAATGACATAATCGGCGCGATTCAAAATGTCCGGATCGATCACATCGGAGGTGTTTTTGCTAATATCCACGCCAGCTTCTTGCATGACTTGTACCGCACGCGGATTCAGTCCATGTGCTTCAAGACCTGCGCTTTTTACTTCATATTTGTCGCTGCCTAGCGCGTTTAAAAACCCATCCGCGATTTGGCTTCTGCAAGAATTTCCGGTGCACAAAAAATAAATTAACGGTTTTTTCTCCATGGTGAACAATCTCCTTTGATTTCAATTCGTTAATCGCCTTGATGAACTCTTTTCGCTTGTTTACTTCTCATAAAAGTCTTCATGATCATTGCAACCACCACCAGGACGACCACAATCACCGCAATACATAGCCATACATTCACCTGTAGCGTCTGGAGAACATAAAGCCATACATAAAGACCGGTGAGCGTAATGAACAACGTGGGAATGGTTAACAGGATGCCGACTTTAAAATAATAGCCCCATCCGATTTTCACGTTTTTCGTGGATAGTACATGCAGCCAAAGCAGCGTGGCCAGGGAACCGATTGGCGTAATTTTCGGTCCTAAGTCTGAACCGATCACATTCGCATAGATCAGCGCCTCACGAATGAACCCATCGGTTTGCGTACCTTGGATGGCCAGCGCATCGATCATGACCGTGGGCATGTTGTTCATAATGGACGATAGGATGGCTGCAATAAAGCCCATACCTACGGTAGCCACAAATAACCCTTGGTCTGCGACCGCTTGAATGACGCTGCCTAGTGCATCCGTAAGTCCGGCATTGCGCAAGCCATAAACGACCACATACATGCCGATAGAGAAGATCACGACAGCCCAGGGAGCACCTTTTACCAGTTTCCAGGTATGAATCGCAGGGCTTTTTCTCGCCGCGAACAAAAAGGCAATCGCGGCAACCCCGGCAATAATGGATACAGGGATCGAGAAAAATTCGCTGATAAAATACGCAACAAGCAGCGCGGCTAAAATGACCCAAGATAACTTAAACAGCCGCATATCCTTGATGGCTTCTTTCGGCCTTTTCAGTTGCGTGAGATTGTAAGTATTCGGGATGCTTTTCCGGAAATACAGATACAGCACAATAAGGCTCGCAATGACGGAAAAGAAATTCGGAACGATCATGCGGCTCGCGTATTCCGCAAAACCGATGTTGAAATAATCGGCGGATACAATATTCACCAAGTTGCTGACAACAAGCGGTAAAGATGCCGTATCCGCAATGAACCCACTGGCCATAATAAACGGCAGGATCATCTTTTCATCAAACTTAAGTGCCCGGACCATGGCGAGTACAATCGGGGTAATAATCAAGGCCCCGCCATCATTGGCAAACAAGGCGGCAACCGCCGATCCCAGCAGGATGATAAATACAAACATGAGCAGGCCGTTTCCGCGTGCCAGCCGCGCCATATGCAATGCAGCCCATTCAAAAAATCCGATTTCATCCAGCACCAGTGAGATTAAAATAATGGCCACAAACGCCAAGGTGGCGTTCCACACGATGCCGGTTACGGTGCCGACGTCCGCGAAGCTGACCACGCCAAATAGCAGAGCAAGGATCGCTCCGGCACTTGCCGACCAGCCGATATTTAATCCTTTCGGTTGCCAAATGACAAAAAGCAACGTTACCAAGAAAATGAAAATCGCTACATAAACCATATGCTTCCTCCTGAACTACGTACAGCAATCATTGGTTTCGCAAACGGCAGGCTCAATCAGCGCCGCTTGTGAAGGAATTTCTTTTAGAATATCCAAAATATAAGGCTTGTCTTCCAGGCAGAGCGAATAATAAACCCATTGCCCTCTGCGCGACTCTTTGACCAAACCCCCGTCCCGCAGTTTGCGCATATGCTGACTGATATTGGGCTGGCTTGTTTTCAAAATATCCACGATCTCGCACACGCACAGTTCCTTCACCTGCAGCAAGGCTACGATGGTGAGCCTGTTCCGGTCCCCCAATAGCTTCAAGGCATCCGCTACTTCTTCTAGTTTGCTCAACTGCTTCACTCCTTTTAAGCGACGGGAATGTCCATCTCTTTTAGCAACCCGATCACTTTCTCCCGAATCTCGTCACGCGCTCTCTTCACGTCTTCCAGGCTGCCGCCGTCTTCGCCCAGCGGATCAGTGATGTTCCAATCGACGTTCATGATCTTGAACGGCACGATGGGACACCGCTCCACAACTTGTTCGCACAGCTTGACGATCGCATTCGACGATAAAAAAACCTTCATATCAATTTTTTTGCAGACATGCTGGGAAAGTTCGATACCTACCTCGCGCATGGCCTCAATGGTGTAAGGATGTACTTCGTCGGATGGATTTAATCCAGCACTCTCCACCACCACATGATCCCCGCCATAAAACTTGGCAAAAGCTTCGGCCATCTGACTTCGGCACCGATTTTGCCCGCAAAGGAAATAAATCCGTTTGACTTCCCGTTTCATTCTCCCACACTCCCCTGCCCGTTGTAAATAGCCATATAATTATTTGCTTATTTCTATTGTGATCATACACGCCAAATGTTAACGCAGTATCAACGTTGAAAAAAAGCAGCTCCAGTGAAGGAGCTGCCGATTGATCGGAACTTGAATATTTTAGATACGTTTGAGAGATAATCAAATATACATTTGAATATCTGAAAGGAAAAATGGATCTATTTTCTTGCTATTCCCCGCATCCTCACATCCGACACAGCCA
>NZ_MXQD01000072.1:0-42533 GCF_002165585.1 Paenibacillus sp. MY03
CGTTACTCACAATGAATCGACAGCCTCTTTAAGTCCGTTAGGCTGGAGGCAGCACGCCTGTCGAACTGCCGAATGTCGAGCTGCCGAAAGCCGAATGTCGAATGCCGCATACCACATACCACATGCCACATACCACATACCACATACCACATACCACATACCACATACCACATACCGAATAACATTGGAGTATGTTAAGCCGTTCAGTACAGTCGCTACTTCGTCGTCCCCTTGAAGCCCAACGTCAAAATCTCGGCGGGTTTGACAGGGACCATAATGATGCCATCCGCCGCATCGAGACCTTCCAGCCGCTCCTCCAGGACGTTGCTCCGGTACCAGTCCTCGGCATCGCCAGCCTGGATAACGAGCGTCTGCGGTTGAAGCGTCGCATTGTACCATCTGGCGATCGTATCGCCGCGCTCTTCGTTGGCTTTGAAGGCGGTCAGCACCAACTTCTCGCCCGACCAGTTCAGCCAGGAGTGCCCGGCAGGCAGTTGGCCGGCTTGCACGGCAACTTGCCGCATCGTCCACGGGGTATGGAGCGTGGCAGCTTCGATGGCGGCTACATGCCGGTTCTTGCCACCCGCATAAGGAATCAGCAGCAGCTCCGCGCTTTGTTCGCCCAGACATTGCGCGCCAGGTGTCGGGAATACGCCCCAGTCGCCTAGCTCGCCAACCGAGCGAAGCAGCGTCATGGCAATCGTGTTGCGGCCGTCCCGCAGCAGCTCGTATTCGTTTAACCCTTTGTGGGCAACCGCGAGCCCTGCCTCCGGCTCGTCGATCGCGACGAAGGCTTGGTTATGCTGGCAATTGCTCGGATTGCTCCATATCGCCGAAGGTTCGTTGTCGCGCATGGCCGTTTCGTAGATGGAATCCGCGTGATGCACCTCGGACGTCAGATCGGTCGGGAACAACATGCGCAGGCGATGGTCGCGCGCCTGGTTGTTATAGCTGACCTGGATGGACAGCCCTTTGGCGCTTTTGTCCAGCGTCAGCTTCGTCGCGATAACAAGCGGGACTGTCGCGGCAGTACGTTGCGCCTGGCGTTCCTGAATCGGAACCATCGTCGCCGTCTCGCGGGACAGCAAGTCGTCGGCGCCGGCCGGAATCGCCCAGCGATGCACGATTTCGTATACCGTACGCAAGGAAGAATGCTCCAGTCTTACGATATCCGCCCGGAGCCCTTTGGTCGTCAGAGGGATATCGTTTTGAGGCTGCCTGAAAATATATTCGTTGCCGATATCCCCGACGTTCTCGAATATGCCCAGATCCCGGTATATTTTCCCGTTCTCTTTGTCGAGCAGCTCGAAAGTGCCGTCCTCCTGGATCGTGATCTTCAAATGTTCGTTGTCCATCGTGTTCGCCGCCGGTTCGGAAGCCGCGGAGATCGTCGCATAGGCGCTTGGCTGCCGTTCCTTCTTGATCCATGCAAAGGTGCCGTAGCCAAGAGCGGGGATATCCTTTGCCTCCAATGTAATGCGGAAACAACGCGCCATATAAGGCTGGCGGAAACGATTATCCGGCAAATCGTAGCCAAAACGGACGCCAAGGTCTTCGATGCTCGCGTCCACCGCGTTGCCGCTTGCGTCTATTACGGAGCCGAGAGGGAGTGGAACGGTTTCCAGACGATTTGCGATCTCCGCCGGCGACGGCTCGTACAGCGCCTCCCTCTGCAGCTCGAGCTCGACGCTGACAAGGCCGGAGCGTTGCCAGCCGGAAGTGTTAAAGACGACGAAAGGAACGGCATCCTCTTCGTTCGCGAACGCCGATGTATCGATGGCGCCGGCGACGGCCATCGCGCTTTCTTCCGCAAGACCTTCGGACATATGACGGCTTTTGGCGAACCGGGCCATCATCTCGTCATGCACCTCGTCCACGCTGCAGCCGCAGATGCTGTCATGCGGATGGTTCTGCATGAGCGTCTTCCAATTGTAGGTGAGCAAATGATGGGGGTACTTGGCGCCGACGGATTGGGCCATCACGGCTAAAGGTTCGACGGCTTTCTCCAGCAAAGCTTGGCAGTGCTGGTTGGCTTGTTTGATATACACGCGTGCGGAAGCGGTATTGACCAGCGTTCCCCAGCCGTCCGTCTGCTGGCTCCGAAGCTCTCCGCGCACGGTAGCCAGAGTGTCGGGGGCCGTTTCCCGGACGGATTCGATGTAATCGTTAAAATTCGAATGAATAAAGTCGTATTCTTTATTAAGATCCCTGGCTGTCCTCAGCGCAGCGGCCAAATCCATCTGAACCGGCTGATGATCGCAGCCGTTCATAAACAGCAGATGGGGCGTGGACGCATATTGCTCCACATTCCGAATGCGGCTTTCCCAATACGGAGCCGCTTCTTCCGGTTCCACCGGAATTTCCATGCCGTTATGATACCAGTTCGCGAACAGGATGCCGAGCACCCGCGAGCCGTCCGGCGATTCCCAGTACATTTCGGAGAAAGGCGACTCATAGGCGGCTTCGCCGACGGAATTGTTTGAGCCGGTCGGCTTTACACCGCGACCGAAGACGGCGTTGTCGATGCCGGCCTGTTGCAGAAGCTGGGGAGCCTGGCCCATATTGCCGAAGGAATCCGGAAAATAGCCGATTTTGGACACGGGACCGTACGTTGCCGCATCTCTATGCCCGATTAAAAGATTCCGCACGTTCGCTTCGCTGCTCGTCAGGAACTCGTCCTGCAAAATGTACCAAGGGCCTTGAATGAGCCGGCCTTCCCGAATATAATGCTCGACCTTGTCGCGAAGCTCCGGCCTGACTTGCAAGTAATCGTCCATGATGATCGTTTGCCCGTCGAGATGGAAGCTCTTGAACTCGGGATCGCGGTCCAGAAGCTCCAGCAAGCTGTCCATCAGCCTGATAAGCTTCAAGTGATGCTTTTCGTACGACATGTACCATTCCCGGTCCCAGTGCGTATGAGAAATAATATGAATTTTCTTTTTCATGGTTTCACGCCCCTTAATATACAAGTATACAACTTGAAGAATGTTGAATATATGACAACTTAAGCTTTATAATAGTTCATAAAGACGTCATTGTAAATAAAAATGTTGATGCATGTTACATTCACTTGTATACTTGTATTGTAAGGGGGAGAGACCATGAGCAGAAATGGCAAAAGCATGCCGATGTATGCGCAGATTCGCGAATATCTACTGGATGGAATCGAGGGCGGGACATGGAGCGGGGAGGAGAAGCTGCCCTCCGAGAACGAGCTTGCCGAGAAATTCGGGGTCAGCCGCATCACGATCAAAAAGGCGCTTGACGGGCTTGTCGAAGAAGGCATCGTCTATCGGATTCAAGGCAAAGGCTCCTTCGTTTCCGAGAACGGCAAACCCCGGCTGTATGCATCCGAGAGACTGCAGCATCGCAAATCCTTCGTTTGGCTGCTCATGCCGAGAGTAAACAACTTGTTTACGAGCAGCATTCTAAGAGGGGTCGAGCGTACCTTGGACGGAGCGGGCTGCAAGCTGATGTTCAGCAGCACGGATGATTCCCCAGAGAAAGAGAAGGAGCTGCTGGCCGAAGCCTTGGAGCTTGGCGTCAGCGGTGTTATCGTCTATCCCGCGGTGGGAGAAGCCTATAACGAGGACATCCTTCGGATGGCGTTATCCCCGTTCCCGGTCGTCATTATCGACCGTTATCTGCGCGGGTTTGAGACGAATTGCGTATGCACGGACAACGTGCAGAGCTCTTACGAGGCCGTAAAGTATTTGCTGGAGCTCGGGCATCGGTCCATCGCTTTCGTTTCGACTCCCGTTGAAGGAACTACCAGTCTGGAGGATCGGTTGACGGGTTACGAGAAGGCGTTGTCGGAGCATCTGATCCCCGTGGACCGGAGTCTGATCGTCGAACCCTTCGATGAGGAGAAGATGGAGCGCTTGCTGAAGGAGCAGCCCCGTATTACGGCCGTGTTCGCATGCAACAACGACATCGGACTGCGGGTCATTAGAGCTGCGGAGAAGGCGGGGAGGAGCATACCGGAGGAACTTTCGGTGCTGTTCTTCGACGACTTTGAAAATTCGGAGTGGTTCCGAATCCCGCCGAGCTGCGTCGTGCAACGGCCGGAAGCTATCGGCCGGGAGGCGGCTTCCATGATGCTCCGGCTGATCGAGAATCCGGGGGCGCCGCGGCAGCGTGTATCCCTGCCCGCGAAGCTGGTCGTCCGGGAGTCTACCTCGGCGCCGCCCGGAACGACAAAAACGACAGTCTGACGGTAGTCGGACTGTCGCTTTTTATTGGACGAATTCGCCCCTAGAATTGAAGGGCAGGAGGAGTCTAGATCTTCAACAAATGAGAGAATTTCTCGTTATCCAGAAAGTTGCCCACGTAGAAATCTCCGAAATCGGCGAATCGCGCGCTAACCTCGTCGAAGCGCATTTCATAGATAAGTTTCTTGAATTGCAGCGCGTCGTCCGAAAATAACGTGACGCCCCACTCCCAGTTGTCGAAACCGACGGAGCCCGTGATGATCTGCTTTACTTTGCCCGCGTATTTGCGGCCGATCATGCCGTGGCTGCGCATCATCGTCTTGCGGTCGTCCATGCTGAGCATATACCAGTTATCATTGCCGTCGCGGCGCTTGTTCATCGGATAGAAGCAGATATGTTTCCACTTCGGAAGGATCGGCTTAAGGCGAGCGACGATTTCCGGATTCTCCAGTGGATCGCTGCCCGGCTGAGCCATATAATTGCTAAGCTCCACGATGCTCACATAAGAGTGTACGGGATAGGTGAAGCTTGCGAACGTTGTTTTATTGAAAGCCGTCTCGAGCTCGTTCAACTCCTCCAGCGTCTCGCGAAGATGCATGATCATAAAGTCCGCCTTCTGGCCGACGATGGAATAAACAGCCGTGCTGCCGTTCTTCTGAGCTTCGACCTCCGCCCATTGCGCGAGGAATCCATGCAGCTCGTCCAGCGCCGTGGCTCGTTCTTGTTCCGTCGCGAGGCGCCATGCGGTCCAGTCGACGCTGCGGAAGTCATGAAGGGCGTACCAGCCCTCTAATGTTTGTGCGGCTTCGCTCATCTTGCGTATTGCTCCTCTCGGATTGCTTGTATTTGGTTGCCCCTATTGTAACGTAACCCGCGGCATGCGAGCAAATGACGGACTTGTGACATTTGGCGGGCGCCAATTGACTTCATATTTAGCATTCATTAAACTGTAAGAGGTATTGTAAGGAATGATTGAAAGGGGTCGTAAGGGCAATGATCGAAGCCATCCAAATTATTATCGCGACGGTGCTGTTTTTCGTTATGATGTTCGGCATCGGATTTATTCTGAATATGCTTCTCAAGACGACGTGGTTTCCAATCGGACTTTTTGTCGTCGTCCTGATCGGACTTGCGATCTGGGCTCCGTGGCCGGATGCGGACAATCCGACGTTTGCAAACATCGGCACTTACACGCTTGTCTATTATATTCCAATAACGGGAGCGCTCATTGGCGCTTATGTAAGCGGCTGGGCGATTCGGGCCCTGCGCAAAGGCGGCTACAAAATGTTTTGACGACAAAATCCCTCATCCGGGGGATTTTTCTATTTTTCAAAGCCGTCCTAAGAATCGACATTTATGCTAGAATGATAGGTAGTACGCAAGGGATGGAGTCGATGCAATGCGCATCCAGAATATATTGCAATTTACGGAACATCATCGCTATTACATATTTCGCGGATTCACGCTCAGCAGCACAGATGACAAAATGTTGTCCCTCATCTATCAGCCTATGGTCGGCGCCTTCGCAATCGCCTTATATAGACAGCTGTATCACGGCGTTCCGGAGGACCGAACCGGCTACTCCCGCCTGGAGCCTCAGCGGCGGCTGTTTCTTGGGCTCGGTCTCGAGATGAACGAGCAGAGCCGCAAGTTCGTGGTCGAACAGACGTCCAGGCTGGAAGCGGTCGGCTTGCTTCAGACATCCAGGCTAGGCGGCTCCGAGTTGGCGGAGGTTGTCTACGAATACGAGCTGGAGCAGCCGTTGTCGCCGATCGAATTTTTCCGCAATATGCATCTCGCGATGCTGCTAAGGGACAAAATCGGCAAATATGCCGTTATCGAGCTTAGGGAGTCGTTCGGAGCGAACGAACCCGACGAGCTGGCCGGCGCGGAGTTAACAAAGGAAAATATATCTGTGCCTTTCTATGAGCTGTTCAAGCTGAATATGCAGTCGTTCGATACGGAGCTGGAACAAGCGCTGACGGAGGTGGCGCCTACACGGCAGGCGGTTAGGTCGGACCCGACTGCCACGGCAGGCATACCTTATGGCGAGCTTATTCTCCACTTCCCCCGCTCTTCCGGCAATCGCGCTTACGTGGAGCGGCTTCGCGGAGATGCGGACGGCATGTCCCAAGTGAACTATGTTGCCTACAAGTATGCGCTGACGGTCGTAAATATATGCCGTCTGCTGGATGAATCCGGCGTTTTCGACGCCGCGGGCAAGCTGAACGTGGACGAGCTGCAGCTCAAGGCGAGCAGTATGTACCGCCAGGATCGGAAGCGCGAGGATGACCGCCAGCGCGTGCTGGCCAAGACGAAGGTGTTCGCGGAGCCCGATCAGGTAGAAGAAGAGGTGGAGGAAGTGGCGGTGGCGGAGCAGGATTATTTGCCCGTGCCGAACGCGCTTGCGGGCCGCTGCGATATTCAGCAGTACAATATGCTGATGCGCAACGAGCCGCATACCCGCTTTATCCGCCGCTTCTTCCCCGGCGCCATTCCCGGCTGGCTGGAGCAAGTGATGGAGCGAATCGATCTGAATTATCGGCTGGCGGAGCCCGTCATTAATGTCCTAATCCATTATGTTATCGGTGGAACGGACGACAGCCGGATTACGAAGGCATTTCTCGATCATGTCGCGTCCAACATGCTGATGAAGGGCGTGGATTCCTTCGAAAAGGCCGTTCAGTACGTGCGTCTGCAGGCCCAACTGGAGCAGGACAAGGAGAAACGCAAGGAAGCAAGCGCTGGTTCGGGCGGGGGTTACGGAGGCGGAAGGGCTGCCGGCAATCGCGGAGGTTCCGGAAGGGCGGGCATCTCGCGCAAGCCGTCTATTCCTATCGTGGGAGAGGCGGAGACGTCGTCCGTTTCGGCCGCGGAGCTGGAGGAGCTTCGCAAGCTGGCTCGCAAGCTGGACGGCAAGGGTTGATTGGAAGCTTGTTGTTTGTTGAACGGGAGACACGAAGGGGGAGAGGAAGATGGAATCGTTAGGCGAATTGCTGAAGTCGTGGCCGGCGGGTCAATCCTTGACGGAGCAAGCGGAGCGCAAGCTTGCGGAGCTGATGCGCGAGCCGCTCATCGGCAAGCTGCTGGACAAGTATCCCGATCTGAACGAGGATGTTCTCCGGTTGAACCTGAACCGCGTCTACCAATACGTGACGGAATACCGGAATTGCTCGAACTGCCCGGGACTCGACCAATGTCCGAACGACTACGAGGGCCATTACACGCTCCTTAGCTCGGAGACGGTGAACGGGCTTACCCAGCTTTACGACCGCAAAGTATCCTGCAAAAAATATTTGGCCCGCCAAACAGAGGATGCAATTCGCAGCCGGATTCGCAGCTTCTACGTAGATGATTCCGCGCTGCGGAGAGGCTACTCCTCAGATGAAATTCTGACGACGGATCTGGAACGCGCCAAGGCGGTCGGCCAGGTTTTGCGTTATATCGACCGGACAAAGGACAGCGGCCTGCAGGAGGAGGGGCTGTATCTCGCCGGACGGTTCGGCACCGGCAAGACTTTCCTGATGTGTTACCTGCTGCAGGAGCTGGCGAAAGCGGGGTATTCCGGCGTTATCGTCTATATGCCGGATTTCGTGGAGGACTTGAAGGCTTTAATGCATGAGCCGGGCAAGCTGAAGGAAACGGTGGAGATGATGAAGGAAACCGATCTGCTTATCTTCGACGACATTGGCGCGGAGAATTTGAATCCATGGGTGCGCGATCATGTGTTAGGCGCGATATTAAATTACCGGATGGAACGGAAGCCGACCTTCTATACGTCTAACTATGATTTGGACGCTTTGGAGCGGCATTTCAGCTTCACGAGCAAGGACGGAGACGAGCTTCACAAGGGACAGCGGCTGATGGATCGCGTTCGTCCTTATGTGGAAGTGGTCATGGTGACGGGAGAGAACAAACGCGGGCGCAAGTAGCTCGCGTTTTTTGCGTAGGAAAATATGCACCCTACCAGACTTGTAAACAAAAGGCTGAAAATAAAATCTAACAGACACCAGCAACTCTATTAGTCCGGATACTTTCGAGTCATGCAGGCGGTATCGCTGGTCCCGGTGTCATTTAGTCTAATTGACTGACATGCTTCATGGAGTCTGCTGGCGACATTTGATCTTTAATAGGTATTGTGACAACGAAGCGCAGTCGCCGGTTCGCGCACCTGTGCATTTTAATAAGGGGTTTTCTGCTGTCTTCGGATGAGCGGAAAACCCTTTGTCTGTTTATTCCTGTTTACTCCATGACCATAATGCTCGAAACAAAAAGATTTTTATCCAAACCTGACATGAAGCGCTTTCTTTTCAGTTTGCAATCAGTGTGCATAGGTAATATGGAGGAGATTGCGATCTGGTTTTTGTCAAAGGAGACGAGTCGATGCTGTTTAAAGTCATAGCTTCATACATGCGTTCGGCGCCACTCCTGTTTGTTGGCATTGCCGCAGGGGGACTGTTTGAACTAACGTTCCACTACTTGTCCGCGCTCAGCTACAAATATTTGATCGACAAAGCGCTGTTGCCGAAGGACGTATCGGTGCTTGCGGTTATCGTCGGCGCGCTGCTCTTGCTTGGACTGCTTAATGTCGTGCTTGGTCTAACAGGCGATTACGCGAAAGCCAAGCTTGGCAGCCGATTGATATTCGATTACCGATTACGGTTATTTCGGCATATTCAGAAGGGGACCGGCCGCTTCTACCAGCGGTTCCCGGTCGGAGATCTGATAGCCCGGTACACGGACGACATCCCGAACATCCATAATGCCGTCATGCAGACGGTCTCGACCGGTTTCGTATCGGCGTTTAGCGTTGCAGCCGGTCTTGCAATTCTGTTCGGGATCGAATGGAGGCTGACGCTCGCCGTAATCGTCGGTTCCGTGCTGCTGGTTCTCCCTTACCGGCTGTTGAAATCCCGTTCGCTTCGTCTCAATATCGCTTATTCGGAGAGGTTAGGACGCTTCAACGGGGCTATCGACGAAAATTTCAAGCTTCATAACGTCATTAAGGGGTTTGATTTGAGAGAGTCAATAAGAGAGAAGGTAGAGGATAATCTGCGCGCTATGTTAGCTATTGGCGTGAGGAGAAGCTTTATCCATGCGAACCTGCAGCGGCTTCCGCTGCTCGCGGTGTCGCTTCTGGGTGCGATCGTGCTTAGCTATGGAGGATATCTGACGTTCGCGGACCAAATCTCGATCGGCTCCTTTATCGCATATAATTCGATCTTTATTACGGTCGGGCAGTCCTTGTTCGGCCTTGCCGCGATCATTCCGTATCTCCTCTCTTCCCATACAAGCTTTCGGAGGTTGCAGGAGGTCATGGATGCGGATCCGGGCGCGATTCCTCGAGGCGCGAGGGAGCTTGCGCCGATAAGCCGGGAGCTTACGCTGAGCGGCGTTACGTTTGGTTATGTCCCCGGCGAACCCGTATTGCGAAACATGGATCTTGCCATTCCGGCAAAGGGGTATACGGCCATCGTTGGCGCCAGCGGCTCCGGCAAAAGCACGATCCTGCAATTGCTGCTTCGGTTCGAGGAGCCCTCGATCGGTCGCGTTCTGTTTGACGGCGTGGATATTCGGGATTGCGACGAGTCGTCGCTGCTGCGGCAAATCGGCGTTGTATTCCAGGATTCGCTGCTGTTTGACGGAACGATCCGCGACAATATCCGCATCGGCAAACCGGAGGCGGTTCAATCGGAGGTCGAGGACGCTGCCCGCGCGGCGGGCATCCACGATACAATTGCCGGATTCCGGGATGGCTACGACACAAACGTGCACGAACAAGGCGGGAATCTGTCCGGCGGACAGAAGCAACGAATCGCGCTTGCCAGGGCGTTAATCCGGCAGCCGGCCGTGTTGCTGCTGGACGAAGCGACGTCGGCTCTGGATGCGGAGACCGAGCAAGCCGTTCGGGCCGCAATCCATGCGTATGCGCGGTACGGCGCCGTCGTATCCGTTACACATCGATTGACCCAAGCCTTAAGCGCCGACCGTATCATCGTGCTGGAACATGGCCGCGTGGCGGAGACGGGAACTCACGAAACTCTTATGGCAGATATGGGGGTCTACCGGCGCGTGTGGGAGCTTCAGAAGGAGGAAGGGAATCGCGGCGCGGAGTCGCGAGAGCACGTTTTGGCTTAAACGATCTGCAAAAATTAGGGGAGTGAACCGCATGTCAACTTGGACGATTGCAGTGACGGAAGCGGAAAGGGAAGAGGCAGCTTTATTTATTTGCAAACATAGCGCCGAGCTCGGTCTGCGATACAACTGGTGCACGATAATGAATTCGTTGGTGTATTGTATCGAAGACAACGGCCTGCTGATCGGCAGGGGACAGGACGGCGGCATCACAGGCGTCCTGGCGCATACCGTCGGAACATTGGAGGACGGCTATAAGGATCGAAGCCGGATCGAGGTTCATCTTCTGTTTGTTGAAGGAGGACGGAGAAAAGGCGCGGCGATACTGCCTGCTGTCCGCTTATTAACCCGAAAGCTGCTTGAGCAGCCGACGGAGGTGAGCGAGATCGTGTTTTTCGCGCCCGCCACGGAAGACAACAGGTGGAGGTTCGGCGGAAGCGCGGAATTAACCAAAACGACTGAACCTCCATGCGGGAGGCTGGACTTTTATACCGTCGCGTTCGACCGTATGCTTAAGCTCGATTATGCGTAAAGCGAGGTGAAACGGCTGCGCCGTCCATTGGCGGCGCAGCCGTTTCACCTTGAAGCAGGTTTTTAATACTGTGCTTCGTCGCGTTCTATCGTGCCTGCCATAGGCGCGTTGCAAGCCGGAGCTCCCATATCGTTCACCACCTTATAAAGTAATTAATAGAAATATATACTATTATTTTAAATTATGCAATACTTATTTGAATATATTAATAAATAATGAAGGAGATTGTCGGATGAAAATAAAAATATGTGAAAATAATACAGACTGGAGTCGATATACAGAGTTTTATTTAATGAATAGACATGATGTTATTGCTGGATACACAGTGAGCAACGCGATGCTCGACGTCAAACATTTCATCAGGCACGGCAGAGGAGCGATTCTTCTGGAGGAGCCGGATGAAATCATCGGGATCGGAAGCTTTGTGCTCGGGCTCGAGGAGCGGAAATTTGACCGCAAAGAAATTGCGGTGCTCGGAAATTGTTATTTCGTGGAGCGGCATCGGAGCACCCGTACATTTATCCGCGGCTTGCAGGTGCTGGCCGAGCAGATCGGCGCGTCGAGCGACGGCGTCCGGGAAGTACGTATTCCGGCATTGGCCGAGAACCGGTATACAAATAAACTTTATAGCAAAATTGCCGATAAAATAGAGACAAGAGATTCGGCCTACGGCCCCGTTAACATGTATGCGACCAGCTTTCCGGCGTTCGTCGCCTATTGCGATCGGTTCCGCTGATATCAAAATTAATGAATCGAGGTTCAGCTACTTTATGAAAAATGTCAAAACAGCGCTCTTTTTACTTGCCACACAATTTTTGTACGTATTCGGCACTATATTTTGGGCGATTTTCGTGCTAATGACGTTGTTGATGATGGACCAGGCGGATGATATCAATACGGTTCAGATGTTGTCGATGATCATGATGTACCTGTTCCCGGCGGCTTCGATCGGAGCGCCTATCGCCAGCTGGATATTCTACCACAAACGTCAATTCGCGAAGGCCGCATGGATCGGCGCGATTCCGCTGCTTTGGGTGTTTCCGTTTTTTGGTTTCTTCGAGTAATCGTATTGGACGGTGAAATTCGAGATGTTACAGAAGCGGCCCGTCAGGCTGGCGGCGCTGATTGCGATTGTTCTCGCGCTGATGGCCTCGATCGCGCTCCCACTCTCCGGGGTGGCAATCGGCGAGGCAGAACCGAGGGCGATAGATGGCGTGCTGGATTTGAGCAAATGGAGCCTGGAGCGGGATGGATCGGTTCGTCTGAACGGCGAGTGGTCCTTGTTCAGGGAACGGCTCGAGACGAAGAAAAGCGGAATAACCGAGGCTAATAACGGCTTGTTGGCGAAAGTGCCCGGGGAATGGACGGCATACGGTCTGCCGGGCCGCGGTTATGCGACATACCGGCTTCAGGTGGCGACTGCAGACATCCAGGGTTCTCTCGGCCTGCATATTCCAGCCATCGCTCCGGCGTACCGGATCTTTGTGGATGACCTGGAGATTGCCCATGCCGGAGCGGTAGCGACGGATAAGGCGGAGACGCGTTCCGCTTACAAGCCGCAGACTGTCATCTTTTCTCCTCCGTCCGAGACGTTTGAGCTGACGATCCAAGTCGCCAATGTGATTTACCCCGAAGGAGGCATCTGGTACAGCATGACGCTCGGCACGGAGCGGGAAATGTTGAGCCGGGAGAAACAAAGCTACTTCGTGGATATGGCCGTATTCGGCGGATGCGCCTTGCTCGGCTTGTATCAAATCTCCGTGTTCCTTCTGCGCCGTTCGGAGCGTTCGACGTTATACTTCGGCATATGCTGCCTGCTCGGCGCGATCCGGCAAGGGGCGGTCGGGGGCATGTACTTGGTCGAGTTATTTCCGGATATCCCCATTCGGATGATTATTCAATTGGAGTATTTGACTTATTACGGCGGGGTTACGATGGCTCTATGGTTCGTGAGAGAGCTGTATCCCCGGGAGTTCGGCGGCAGGCTGATCAAGCTGCTTGCCTGGATCGGCGCAGGGTTCATCGGGACGGTGATCCTGCTCCCCGCAGAGACGTACACAGGCTTGATCGGGTATTTCAAAGCGCTCTCGTTATTCGCGCTTGCCTCCATTCTTTTTGGCTTCGCGCTGGCGTTATGGCGGGGGCGGGCGGGAGCGCTGCTGCAGTTGACGGGCTGGCTCGTTTTCGTCGCGGCGGCGGCGCATGATATTTTGTACAGCAACGGCCTGATCATCTGGACCGATATGCAGCTCGTACCTTACGGGTTCATCCTGCTGGTATTTATCGAGGCGCTGGAGCTGGCCAGACGATTTACAAACGCTTATAGGACGATCGGGATGATGTCGGACGAGCTGATCGCGACGGATCGCATGAAGGATGAATTTTTGGCCAACACCTCGCATGAACTCAAGACGCCGCTTCACGGCATTTTGAACTTGTCCCAAGCGTTGTCGGAAGGCAAATCGGGGGCGATTAACGCCGTCCAGCAAGAACAACTGGAGGTGATCGTGTCGGTCGCCCGCAGAATGTCCAATTTAATTAATGATATTTTGGATCTGTCCTTGCTCAAAAATAACGGCATCCGATTGTCGAGAAGAGCTGTCGACGTTCGCGCGGCGGTGTCCGCCCAAGAGGAGGTATTTCGCCATTACATCGGGCAGAAGCCCGTCCGGCTAAGGCTCGAATGGCCGAATTCGCTTCCCGATGCATTTGCGGACGAGAACCGCCTTCTGCAGATCGTGTACAATCTGATTGGAAACGCGATTAAATTTACGAAAGAAGGAGAAGTGGTCGTATCCGGATGGGCGGACGGAGGGATGCTTCATATCGCCGTCGCCGACTCGGGAATCGGCATTCCGGCGGATAAGCTGGAGACGATCTTCCGCTCCTTTGAGCAGGTGGGCACTTCCGTTGCCAAGGAATACGGCGGAACCGGACTCGGGCTCGGCATTGCCAAGCGGCTGGTCGAGCTGCACGGAGGCCGCATATCGGTCACGTCCCGCGTCGGCGAAGGCTCCGTCTTTGCGTTCACCCTCCCGATCGCGGACAGAAACGCAAAAGTTTCGTCAACCGAGGCAGCCCTCCGCGCTTCCCATACCGGCGGAAGCACGCGTTTGCATGCGGGCTCGGCCGAAGTCGCGGCGTCTTCCGCTACGCCTTCCGAAGCGTCGCGCGCGCCGGCGTTATCGGGGGCGGCGCGTCTCCCCGTTCGCGCCGAGGGAGAGGCGCCGAGCGCGAGCGAAAGCGGTCGTCATTCCGCAGAGGCTATTCTTGCCGTCGACGACGATCCGGTGAACCTCAAAGTGTTGCGGACGTTGCTGGCGGATGAACCTTACGAGGTGTTGACGGCGGAAAACGGACCGGAGGCATTGGAGCTCCTGGAGAAGATGGGGAGGCGGATTCGTCTCGTCATCCTGGACGTTATGATGCCGGGATTATCAGGTTACGAAACCTGCCGCCGCATCAGGGAGACATTCGCGTTGTCCGAGCTTCCGATATTGTTAACGACGGTAAGGAACGACCCGGAAGATCTCATGTGCGGCTTCGAAGCGGGGGCGAACGACTTCTTGCCGAAGCCCTTTCACCCGCATGAATTGCGGGCCAGGGCGCGCACCCTGCTGGAGATGAGATGTTCGGCGGAAGAAGCGGTCCGTTCGGAGATGGCATTTTTGCAAGCGCAGATCAAACCCCATTTTCTATATAACGCGCTCAACACGATCATCTCTTTGTCGCTGGACGAACCGAAGACGTCTCAAAATTTGCTGATTCATCTTAGCCGTTACTTGCGAGGCAGCTTCGACTTCCGCAACAAACAAAAGCTCGTGCCGCTCCGCAAGGAGCTGGAGCTGACGGAGGCCTACATGCAGATCGAACGAGCGAGATTCGGCGAAAGGCTTACTGTCGTTTACGATGTGGAGGACGAAGCGGCATGCCTGCTCCCTCCGACGACCTTGCAGCCGCTTGTCGAAAATGCCGTCCGGCACGGCGTCACGAAACGGGCCGCAGGCGGCACGATTGCCGTTGCGGTCAAGGTCGAAGGAGAGGAAACGGTCATTACCGTCGAAGACGACGGGATCGGGATGGCCGAGTCCAAAGCGTCTTCGGTTCTGCTCGCGAAAGAACCGGAAGGAGAGAGCGGCGTTGGCTTGCGCAACATTCATAAGCGGCTGCTTCAGTTGTACGGAAGAGGACTCGATATCGACAGCAGAGCGGGCGCGGGCACAAAGGTAACGCTTCGCGTACCGACGGTCGGCAAAGATAATAGAGAGAGTTGAGGAGGGGCCGCATTGATCCGGGTAATTGCCGTAGATGACGAACAGCCTGCTTTGCGAAGAGTAGGACAATTGCTGGAGGGAAGGGCGGATGTGCAAGTGGCGGGCTTGTTCGCGGGCTCTGCGCCGTTCCTTGATTATGTGCTGGCGTCGCCGGACACCATCGACTTGGCGTTGCTCGATATCGAGATGCCGGAGCTAAGCGGGGTGGAGCTCGCCAGGAAGCTGCGAGACATAAACCCGGACATTCACGTCGCGTTCCTGACCGCGTACGAGGAATATGCGAGGGATGCTATCGACGTCGAGGCGCTCGATTACTTGCTCAAGCCGATTACGGAAGCCGATTTGGACAGAACGCTTAAGCGGGCCGGGAAACGGATGCAAGGACGCCGGGCCGATAGCGCTTCGCCAGAGCGGCCGAGTCTCGCCGTACGAAGCTTCGGTCCTTTCTCCGTGACGACGGAGAAGGGGGAACGGGTGAGGTTCCGCAATTCCAAGGGGCGGGAGCTTCTGGCGCATTTGCATCATGCCAGAGGAAGGACGCTGAGCAAGTCGCAGATCCTGGATAGCCTCTGGTACGGGCAGGACGTGGAGCGGACGCAAGTGAACCTTCATACCACCGTCTACCAGCTGCGAAAAGACCTTGAAGCTTGCGGGCTGGAGGGCACAATCGAGCTGGCGAAAACATCCGGGGGCAGCTACTGCCTGCAATGGCCGGAGGCTATCGAAGACGATGTCGTTCTCTATGAGCAGGCATGCCGGGAATACAAGGAGACCCGATCCTTGCCGCCGCTCGTTCGCGCTATCGGACTGTACGGAGAAGGTTTCCTGGCAGGCAGCGGTTATGGCTGGGCCGCCCCCCGGCAAACCGAGCTTGAGCTCGGCTTCGCGACGCTTCTGGAAGCGCTGGCGGACGTATACGTATCCCAGTCGCGTTACGAGATCGCGCTTAGCCCCATGCAGCGGCTGGTGCAGCTTCAGCCGCTCGACGAGAGGCTGCATGCAAAGATGATCGCCCTTCTGCTGCTGGCGGGCAGGGAAGGGGAAGCACGGAGATATAGCAAGCTCGTGATCGATCTTATCGATGATTCGGAGCAGTCGGCTCTGTTGGACTTCGCGCGGCTGTCGGCGGATCCGTTCTCCTTGTTCCGGTAATGGATATGCATCTTTCGAGGGCTGCAGCCTGCGGAGATGCTCTTTTTTTCGCGAATTCCGATGTAACCTGACATGAAGCACTTCCTTTTCGATATAGTTGAATAAGAAATTTTTCCCGGTTCGTTTAATGAGGGATAATCGTCTAAAGGGACATGTTTGCACATTTTCTCATATTGGAAGAAAGTCTAAAATTGTTATGTAAGCGATTCAAATCCTTATGTATCAAGGGATTTCGGGTTTATAAGAATATCTTATGAACCTTGGTTTCTTTGCAAATAAATGGTTGACAGTGTACGGAGACGGCTGGTAATATTCTTTCATAACCAACTAAACGGGTAGGAATAATGGATAAATGACCGGACGAACCGGAGTTTACACTTCCCTACGCAAACTAAATGAATAGGGGTGTTCGTCTATGAAAAACAAATTTTCGCGCATCAGATCTATCGTCCTTATCTTGGTCATTTCCACTTTACTTGCCGCTTGCGGCGCACAAAACAACGGTAACGGCGGAGCGAGCCCATCGCCTACGAACGCGCCTTCGGACGGTTCGGCCGCGGCACCGGAAGCAAGCAAAGAACCTCTTCCTCCGGTTAAATTATTGAACGTATCCTATGATCCGACTCGTGAATTCTATGTGGAATACAACAAAGCATTCGCGGCGCATTGGCTGGCCGAAAAAAATCAAAAGGTCGAAATCGATCAATCGCATGGCGGTTCCGGCAAACAAGCAAGAGCGGTCATCGACGGTTTGAAAGCGGACGTTGTGACGCTGGCGCTGGGCTACGACATTGATGCGATCGTAGAAGAAGGAAAATTATTGGACGAAGAATGGCAGAAGCAATTCGATCTCAACAGCTCGCCGTACACGTCGACGATCGTATTCCTCGTTCGCAAAGGCAATCCGAAAGGCATCAAAGAGTGGGGCGACTTGATTAAGGAGGGCGTCGAAGTTATTACGCCAAACCCCAAGACATCCGGCGGCGCGCGCTGGAACTACCTCGCAGCCTGGGGTTATGCACTGAAACAGAACAATAACGATGAAGCGGCAGCAAAACAATTCGTATCGGATCTGTTCAAAAACGTGCCTGTTCTGGATACCGGCGCTCGCGGTTCGACAACAACTTTCGTAGAACGCGGAATCGGCGACGTGCTGCTGGCATGGGAGAATGAAGCATATCTGTCGATCAACGAGTTGGGGCCGGACAAATTCGACATCGTATACCCTTCGCTCAGCATTCTTGCGGAACCTCCTGTAGCGATCGTCGACAAAGTCGTAGACAACCACGGCACAAGAGAAGTGGCGGAAGCTTATCTGCAATACCTGTATTCGGATGAGGGGCAGAAGCTGGCGGGCAAAAACTACTACCGTCCGACAAATCCGGAGATTGCGAAGGAGTTTAGCGAGCAATTTCCAAGCCTTGAGCTGCTGACGATCGCCGATTTCGGAGGCTGGCAGGAAGCGCAGACGAAACACTTCTCGGACGACGGCATCTTCGACCAAATTTATACGCCAGGTTCTTAAGGCATGAACGTTCTCTCTCATAGGATCGGAGCTGATTTCTCATGAAAGGTTCCAAGGCCCGCAGGGCGCTTCCGGGGTTCGGACTGTCGCTGGGCTTCACGCTCTTCTACATTAGTCTTATCGTTCTTATCCCGCTTGCGGCGGTGTTCTTCAAGACGTTCGAGCTCTCCTGGGCCGAACTGTGGAGCACGATTACGAATCCAAGGGTTCTGGCGTCGTATCGAATCAGCTTCACGACGGCGCTGTGGGCGGGATTGATCAACGCGGTGTTCGGCCTTCTGGTCGCATGGGTGCTCGTGAGGTATCCGTTCCCGGGCAAAAGGTTCATCGACAGTCTTGTCGATATTCCTTTCGCTCTGCCGACGGCGGTAGCGGGCATCGCGCTCACAACGATTTACGCGAAAACGGGTTGGGTAGGTTCGCTGCTTGAGCCGCTGGGCATCAAAGTCGCGTACACTCAGCTAGGCATCATTATCGCGCTTGTGTTCATCGGCTTGCCGTTCGTCGTCCGGACGGTTCAGCCGGTGCTCCAGGACCTGGAGAAGGAAACGGAGGAAGCGGCGGTTATGCTTGGCGCTTATAGACGGCGCACGTTCTTCAAAGTCGTGCTGCCTGAGCTTATGCCGGCGCTCCTGACCGGATTCGCTCTCGCCTTCGCGAGGGGAATCGGCGAATACGGCTCGGTCGTCTTCATCTCCGGCAACATGCCGATGAGGACGGAGATTGCTCCGCTTCTTATCATGACCAAGCTGGAGCAATACGACTACGCGGGCGCTACCGCCATCGCGGCGGTTATGCTGACCGTATCCTTTATCCTGCTGCTTATCATCAACCTGCTGCAATGGCGGATGAGCAGACGCGCCATACCGGATTAAGCTGCATGCTTGATTGCAGTTATAGCCCGACCATCATTATGAAATAGGATGCAAAGGAGCTGATTCGGATGGCTGGCGCCATTACCGTCTATGGAAACAAAGAAACGGCCCAAAGGCCGAAACACATAACAGAACCCAAATATGTGCAGTGGATTCTGATCGCGATCGCGCTGCTATTTTTGGGACTCGTCGTCCTGCTGCCGCTCGTATCCGTCTTCGTGGAAGGTTTTAGAAAAGGCGCGGACTTGTATTTCAAAGGACTGACGGAGCCCGATACGCTTTCGGCGCTTAAGCTGACGCTTATCGTAGCCGCCATAGCGGTACCTCTGAATACGGTGTTCGGCGTTGCCGCGGCTTGGGCGATCAGCAAGTTCCAGTTCAAGGGGAAAAACTTCTTGATTACTCTGATCGATCTGCCGTTCGCGGTGTCCCCCGTTATTGCCGGCCTAATCTACGTGCTCATGTTCGGAGCGCAGGGTTATTTCGGTCCCTGGCTCGATGATCGCGGTATACAAATCGTATTCGCTGTACCGGGCATCGTGCTTGCCACCATTTTCGTGACTGTGCCTTTCGTCGCTAGAGAGCTAATACCGCTTATGCAGGCCCAGGGAGTACAGCAGGAAGAGGCGGCGGCAAGCCTGGGCGCGAAGGGAGGCTCCATCTTTTGGCGGGTGACGCTGCCGAATATCAAGTGGGGTTTGATCTACGGCATTATCCTATGTAATGCCAGGGCAATGGGAGAGTTCGGAGCCGTCTCCGTCGTATCGGGACATATCCGGGGACAGACGAACACGCTGCCGCTGCACGTGGAGATTCTGTACAACGAATATCAATTCTCCGCGTCGTTCGCGGTCGCATCGCTGCTCGTGATGCTTGCCGTGATTACGCTGATCGTGAAAGGGATTGTCGAGTGGAAGTCGGGGGCATCGCATGCCGGCAACCATTAAAGTTGAATGTTAACGCTCAAATTGTGGCAGGAAAATCAATGATGGAGGGGATTGTAATGGCAAAGCCGCTTGAAGTCGATGAGGTGTGGCAAGAAAGAATCTTGGAGCAGGTGAACGGTCTCGAGTACGGTCAGGTGGTTATTACGGTCCATGACGGAAAAATCGTTCAGATCGACCGTACGGAGAGGAAAAGGTACGACGCTCCGGCATCAAGGGGAACCGCCGCGGAAGCCGGGGGCCAGGATCAGCTGGCTGCGGGAAACAGAACGCGCGGCAAATCCGGAAAGCCCGGCGAAACGTTAAGAGCCGTTCAATAACATAGCGCAAGCAAGGAAACACGCCTCCCCGGAGGCGTGTTTATTCGTTAGCGGCCTTGCAAGATTCGCTCAATATATGTACTTACGACTTCGTCGTAATTCGGGTAAGGGTAGCCGAATCGCCTGGACTGCGTCGCGGAATATGACCGGAACAGGTCGAAGCAGCTATGCAAGGAACGTCGCACGCTCTCCGCATCATCCAGCCGATAAGTCGATAACAGAATAAGCCAATGTTCGTTCGGAAGATAACGGTCGATGAACTTGTAGTTTTTCCCCACGCTGAATCCGTAACCGTGCTCCGCGCCGATTTCCCATGACATCATCCTTAGCAGGTTGGGACGTGCGACCTCGTTCAGATGGTCGATCGCGAACAGCAATTCTCCTCTTGCAAGTCCCTTTGCCACATAGGTCGATACCATCCAAAATTCATTGCAGCAGTCGTCAAACTCCCTCGCCGTCGGCTGGCGAAGCCAATATTGCCGGTCGGTTGCGGCTAGACCCGGCGGACTAATCCCATCCTTGTCAAGCAGGATTTCCACTAACCCGTCGCATTCCTCAAAATAACGATCTGCTTCGTTTACGGGTATTAGCGTCAGGTCTACTTTGTTGCCATCTTCCATCAGCATGATGTAGGAAAACCATGTGCCAAGCTCGGAGGGAAACAGCTCCATGTCTTCCGGCTTTTGCATCATGGAGCGTTTGCCGAAAGCATCCAGCCAGTCATCGCTGGATTTGTAAGCATTCATGTCCGTCACGAAATAAGTGATGTCGTAATCCTGATAATCGTCCGGCGCGATGTTGACGTTCGTCCTGGAACCTTCCAGGACGGCCAGCCGAATGCGGGAGTCGTTGCCGGCGAAATCGACGAAGATCTGCATCATCTCAAGCGTGGTTCGCATAAGCGCAGTTCAAACCTCCTTCACTCCATATAAGGAAATAACGACAAGAGCCGTATCCGCCTATGCAGGCGGTTACGGCTCCCCATGACGTCATCCGAAATTAGGAAATGACGAATTTCACAATAACGGCAACGGCGAAAACAACGACCATGAAACCAAGCATACCGCCGAATCCAAACACTACATCCATCAAATCGTCACGCGGTTCTTCATTAACATGCTCGCGCGGATCTCTGACATTTTCCATCCGTAACGTCCCCCTTCAAAGCTGCACGTCCCACTTATCGTCGTAAGACTCCGCTTATGACTACATACTGATAATAGTATACCCAAAACTTCGAATGATTGTAAAGGACATCCGCGACAATAATAACGCAAATTTGCCCGGAAATATGCTAAAATGTGTACAGGTGTTCGGTTGGCGGGAGGAGGATACAAGCATGGATATAACAGGAGAACAAAATTCGGTCAGGCCCGAGGCAGTATTGGAGGCCATTCGCAACAAGCTGGCGCTGCTGCCCGACAAACCCGGCTGTTACCTGATGAAGAACAGAGACGGAGTCATCATTTACGTAGGCAAGGCCAAGGTGCTAAAGAACAGGGTCCGCTCCTACTTTATCGGGAGCCATAACGGCAAGACGCAGCGGCTCGTATCCGAGATTTACGATTTTGAATTTATTATTACGGGCAGCAACATGGAGGCGCTCATTCTGGAGTGCAACCTGATCAAGCAGCATCATCCGCGTTATAACGTCCTGCTCAAGGACGACAAGACGTTTCCTTATATCAAAATTACGAACGAAGCGCACCCGAAGCTGGAAGTGACGAGGCGCATCGTTAAGGATAAAGGCAAATATTTCGGCCCATATCCCAATGCGTTCGCGGCCCAGCAGACCAAGAAGCTGCTGGATCGGCTGTATCCGCTTCGCAAATGCAAGACGCTTCCAGACAAAGTATGTCTGTACTACCATTTAGGGCAATGCATCGCCCCTTGCGAGTATAAAATCGAGAAGGCGACGTACGAAACGATGATCGGCGAGATTACACGCTTTTTGGGTGGCGGGCATGATGCCGTCAAAGAAGAGCTGCAGCGCAAGATGGCGGAGGCTGCGGAGGCGCTGGAATTCGAGCGCGCCAAAGAATACCGGGATCAGCTCATCGCAATAGAAGCGGTTATGGAAAAACAGAAAATTACGATGTCCGATTCCATGGACCGCGACATCTTTGGATATGCCGTGGACAAAGGCTGGATGGCTGTTCAAATTTTGTACATGCGCAATGGCAAGCTGATCGAGCGGCATGGTACGACCTTCCCTTATTATGGGGAAGAATACGACGATTTTATGACGTTCGTTACGCAATATTACAGCGACAATCCCGCATTGCCGAAGCAAATTCTGCTGCCGCTGCCGCCGGAGACCGACAAGGAGGGAGAGGAACTGGTTATCTCCTCCCTGGGAAGCTGGCTGAAGGTGAAGGTGCTTATGCCGCAACGGGGCAAGAAAAGCGAAGTCGTGGGCATGGCTCAGGACAACGCGCGCAATAGTCTCGACGAGAAATTCCGGCTTATTGAACGCGACGAGGAGCGAAGCGTCAAGGCGTCCCAATCGCTTGGCGGCTGGCTTGGCCTTGATGAGATTCGCCGGATCGAAGCGTTCGATAACTCCAACATTCAAGGGACGAATCCCGTCTCCGCGATGGTTGTGTTTACGGACGGCAAGCCGGACCGCAAGGAGTACCGCAAATACAAGGTAAAGACCGTCGTCGGCTCGGACGATTACGAGACGATGCGGGAGGTAATTCGCCGCAGGTACGAACGAGTGCTGAAGGAAGGATTAACGCGACCGGATCTCATCGTAGTGGACGGAGGCAAGGGGCAGATCTCGGCGGCGCTAGACGTGCTGGAAAACGAACTGGGTCTGTACATCCCCGTATGCGGCCTTGTAAAGGATGCCAAACATAAGACGGCGCAGCTGATGACCGGGGATCCCGCAGAGATTGTGCCTCTGCCCCGGGACAGCCAGGAATTTTACCTGCTGCAGCGGATTCAGGACGAGGTGCATCGATTCGCGATTACGTTCCACCGCGAGCAGCGCGCGAAGTCCATGGTCGAGTCGCGTTTGGATGCCATACCGGGCATCGGGGAGAAACGCAGAAAGCAGCTTCTAAAGCATTTCGGGTCGCTCAAAAAAATAAAAGAGGCCTCAGTCGAAGACTTCAGGCCTCTCTCGATCGGCGACAAGCTCGCCGGCGACATTATTGCGGCTCTAAGGGACGAACCGTCGACATAATCGACGGATTCGTCCTTTTTTTGCGCCTATCCCAAAACCGGAGCACGTAAGCGATCAATACCGGCAACAGGACGAAGAAAATCGCGGATGTAATATTCGCCGCCCCGCCCACCATGATGAGCGAGCTGCCGACGGCTATGCTGTTGAAGATGGCATGCGTGAACATCGCCGTAATAAAGCCGTAACGGACGAAAATAAAGCTGAACAGAAGTCCGACGACCATAAGCTCGAACAGGCGGGTCGTGGAAGGGTAGAACGGATACAGGACATGCCCCAGCGACCAGAACAAAGTCGGAAGTATCGCAGCCGCGAACGTGTTTCGGAACCACTTGCGGAACAGGCCGATGCCAAAGAATCGGAACACGGCTTCTTCGGATATTGCCGCAGCCCAGGCCAGCACGGGCATAAGCCAGAGCACGCTGAAGTTGTAGGGAGACATCGTGACGTCGCTTGTGCCCCATGTCCCGATGAGAACCTCCAGCAAACGGAAAAGGAGCGGCTGTATGCCAAGCAGAATAATCGCGAACAAGTAAGACAGTCCCATGCTCTTCCATACGTAGTCGCCATAACCCGGCTGGCCGAGTCGCGGCCAGAGCTGCCGTCCTTGCGCCTTCCATAGTCCGTCGCCGGCGACGATGGAGAGATAAACGGAAGCCGCCATCGGGATGGAGACGAGCACGGTAATGACCATTGTGACCAGCAGGATGCTGTCATCGAACGGCGCTTCGCCTTGTGACGCGATTAATCCGTCAATGACGCCTACATTCATAATCACGTATGCAATGGTGAAGATGACTGTTAGCACCCAGCCATATTTGAACGAGGTGAATTTGCGGTAAAGAATGGCGTATACGATTGCCAATATGCCGAGAATGACGCTCATCAGCGCGTAGCCGATCCCCGTCAGCCAGCCGGCAAGTTTATCTTGGCCGCTCACATAAGACTTATAGCTTGCCGGAACTTCGAAGGTTGGTTTATATTTCGTGATGATCGGCTCTCCGTCGACGGACTGCACCTTAAACGACACGTGTAGATCGGCTTCGCCTACAATGGAAGGATCGCCGTTCGCCGTTAAGCTCCATTCGCCTTTATTGTTTAAGGTTAAGTCGGATGGGGAGCTCCCCGGCAATGGTTTGTTTTGCAAATACTGTTGCAGCAACTCGCGTTGCTCCTGTTCGGCAACGGTATCGCCTTCCCTGAGATTAAAGTTCCAGGCGACTACACTGCCGGTATACATATTGAGATACACAAATCCGGTACCCTTACGGTCCGCGAAACGCAAGTTAACCTGGAACGTGTCGGTCGGGAAGTTGACGCCGTATTCTTTTTCGAATTTCTGAGACAGCTTTTCTTTGGACAGATAACCGCTGAACAGCTTATCGGATTGATGGACAGCCTTTTCGTCGCGCACATCATAACCGGTGGACTCTTCGGCGAACGAGACTGCCCTCTCGAGCACGATTTCCTTATCGACAACCTTGCCTCCGTAGGGATGATCCTGGACCGAGACGATCATAGGGACGATTTCCAGCAGCGTAAACAGGATTCCGCATATAATAGCGGCGATTCCGTAACGCTTCCACTCTTTGCGAGTAATCATTTCAGTCATGTTTCACCTCTGGTAGGATTATGATTCCGTTCTTTTTCCTTCATTACCATATCATATCTTTGGGTATTAGTTCCAACGACGCACCTTCTTGTCGATCTCATCATAAGATTGGCGGCAGACGCCTTATGAACCTTCACTCATATGGAAATAACTAAATGGAAGGATGCTGGGCGTAAACGGCCGAGATTTCGTTAATGCACAGCTTGACCGACGGACTTAGTACGCCGGGATCGACATGGATGAGCGAGGTTGTCCGCTTCGCCTCCTCCAGCTCCCTGATCGGCATGACGATCAGATCGTTATCCTCCAGCAGCTGCTGCCTCATGTACGATTTCGGAAGCAGTGTAGCAGCGCGGCAAGTATGGAGGAGCCGAAGGATCGCTTCGAACGAATCGATTTCCATGCGTACATCCGGTGATATTCGATGGGATTCGAACAGCTCATCCGTTAATATACGATACCAGGTGCCTTTCGAGAACAGAATCATGGGCAATCCGTTTAGATCATCCATGCCAAGCTCGCCTTTGTCCGTGATGACATGATTGCGGGGGAGCACGAGCAGCAGATGATCGTCGAATAGCGAGACGCAGCGAATGGATGGATCGTCGATTCGCGAGGCGACGATTCCGATATCGACCTTATGTTCGCGGACGTAGGACACAATCTCGTGAGTCTTGCCGGTAATGGCTTTAATGTCGAATTCGGGATGCGTGGATGTCAGCCGCTGGATCAGGTCCGGCAGCGTCGTCTGCAAGGTGGTCAAGCTTGCGCCGATCGTTAGCGAGGTTCGGCCCGTCGCCGTATATTCGGACACGTTGTGCAGATAAGTGCGGTGAAGCTGCTGCAGCTCCAGCGCGTATTCGTACGTCAGCTGTCCGATTCGAGTCAATTCGAGCCGCTTGCCGATGCGGCGGAACAGCTTGGCTCCGATCTCATCCTCCATCTTGGCTATCTTGCGGGAGAGCGCGGGCTGCGACAAATTGAGCTGCGCCGATGCTTTGTTCATGCTGGAATGCTCCACGATGACACGGAACACGTCTATTTCTTCGTACACGCGTAAGGCCCCCTTTGAGGAATACCTCTTATGTCGTTAGGTTATAAGAGTTTATAATAAATATGCAATTCCATTATAAGTTGAAAAGGAGTAGGATGGAAGTGTGGCAAATGTGTGTCGACTTTTGTTGACGGGGGTACGAGCGGGCGTTACAATGTAGAATGGTTTGTTTAATTAATGTAATGGGTACACCTACAGTTTTGAAAGGAGAAGGAAACATGAAAGGAAATTCGTATTTCTCGCGCAAGCTGCACTCGCTACTCGGCATCATTCCGCTGGGCGGGTTCATTGTTGTGCACGGACTCACGAATTATCAAGCGTTCGAGCGTGGACCGGAGGGCTTTGACAAAGGCGTTACACTGATCAACAGCTTGCCTTTGCTGCCGTTGCTTGAGATATTCGTGATCTATCTACCGTTGTTGTTCCACGGTATCTACGGTCTGTACGTTGCCTACCAGTCGAACTCCAACACGGGACGGTTCAAGTATGGCCGCAACTGGGCGTTCACGGCTCAGCGCGTAACGGGCGTGATCACGTTTGTATTCGTTTTCTGGCACGTCTATCAGACCCGCATGCAAGTGTATCTCGGCAATATCACGCACGAGGAGCTTGGCTCCACCATGAATAAGATTGCAACGGATCCAACTTATTTCGTGCTGTATTTGATCGGCGTTCTTGCTGCCGTATTCCACTTCAGCAACGGCCTGTGGGCATTTCTGATCAGCTGGGGCATTACGATCGGACCGAAGGCGCAGCGCATTTCTTCCTACATTTGCATGGGCGTGTTCGTAGTCGTATCTGCCCTGTTCATTCTTTCGCTGGTAGCGTTCATGGGCGACGAGTTCAAAGAAGCTGCTAATGCGGCTCTGACATGGACGAATATCGGTTAGTATCGAAGACAAGGAGCGAAGCGTAATGGCAAAAAATAAAATCATCGTTGTCGGCGGCGGCCTGGCCGGCTTGATGGCAACGATCAAAGCAGCGGAAGCGGGCATTCACGTAGACCTGTTCTCCCTTGTGCCGGTCAAGCGTTCCCACTCCGTGTGCGCGCAAGGCGGCATTAACGGCGCCGTTAACACCAAGGGCGAAGGCGACTCTCCATGGGAGCACTTCGACGATACCGTATACGGCGGCGACTTTCTGGCGAACCAGCCTCCCGTTAAGGCGATGTGCGAGGCAGCGCCCGGCATTATCCACTTGATGGACCGGATGGGCGTTATGTTTAGCCGAACATCCGAAGGCCTTCTCGATTTCCGTCGCTTCGGCGGCACGCAATATCACCGTACGGCATTTGCCGGGGCTACAACGGGACAACAGCTGCTCTACGCGCTCGACGAGCAAGTGCGCCGCTGGGAATCCGCGGGTCTGGTCAACAAGTTCGAACACTTCGAGTTCCTCGGCGCCGTTCTTGACGACGATGGCGTATGCCGCGGCGTATCCGCTCAGGACCTCCGTTCGATGGATATTGTAACGGTACGCGCAGACGCGGTTATTCTCGCATCCGGCGGCCCGGGCATCATTTTTGGCAAGACGACGAACTCCGTTATCAACACGGGTACGGCCGCAAGTGCCGTCTATCAACAAGGCGTCAAGTATGCGAACGGCGAATTCATCCAAATTCACCCTACGGCTATTCCCGGCGACGACAAGCTTCGTCTCATGTCGGAATCCGCGCGCGGCGAAGGCGGACGGATCTGGACGTATAAAGACGGCAAGCCTTGGTATTTCCTTGAAGACAAATATCCGGCTTACGGCAACCTGGTGCCGCGTGATATCGCGACTCGCGAAATTTTCTCGGTTTGCGTAGATCAGAAGCTCGGCATTAACGGCGAGAACATGGTCTATCTTGATCTGTCTCACAAGGATCCGAAGGAGCTGGACGTAAAGCTGGGCGGCATCATCGAAATTTACGAGAAGTTTATGGGCGACGACCCGCGCAAAATTCCGATGAAGATCTTCCCTGCGGTTCACTACTCCATGGGCGGCATGTGGGTCGACTACAACCAAATGACCAACATTCCCGGTCTGTTCGCAGCCGGCGAGTGCGACTATCAATACCACGGCGCGAACCGTCTCGGCGCGAACTCCTTGTTGTCCGCGATCTTTGGCGGCATGGTGGCCGGACCGAAAGCGGTGGAATATATCAAAGGCCTCAAGAAATCGGCTGAAGATATTTCCTCTTCCGTATTCGATCGCGACACGAAACTTCATGCCGACAAGTACAATCGCATTCTCGGCATGAGCGGCACGGAGAACGCATATGTCATCCACAAAGAGCTGGGCGAATGGATGACGAACAATATGACGGTTGTGCGCTTCAACGACAAGCTGGAAGCGACGATCGGCAAAATCAAGGAACTCAAGCAGCGCTACCAGAACATCAACATTAACGATACGGCGCAATGGAACAACGCAGGCGTGGCGTTTACGCGTCAGCTGTGGAATATGATCGAGCTGTCCGAAGCGATGACGCTTGGAGCGCTTATGCGGAACGAAAGCCGCGGAGCCCATTACAAGCCGGACTTCCCGGAACGCGACGACGATCAGTTCATGAAGTCGACGATCGCCGACTGGACGCCGGACGGACCGAAGATCTCCTACGAGGACATTGACGTCAGCCTGATTGCACCGCGCAAACGCGACTATTCGACCGATAAGAAAAAAGACTGATAAGAAGAAAGGAGAATAACGATGGCCGAAACGACTGTAGCATCCAAAACCGTCAAGTTTATTATTTCCCGCCAGGATACGCCGGAATCCAAGCCGTACACGCAAGAGTTCGAGCTGCCCTATCGCCCGAACATGAACGTCATCAGCGGCTTGATGGAAATTCAACGTAATCCTACGACTGCGGACGGCGTCAAAACTTCGCCGGTATGCTGGGAATCCAACTGTCTGGAAGAAGTGTGCGGCGCTTGCTCCATGGTCATCAACGGCAAGCCGCGCCAAGCGTGCAGCGCCTTGATCGATCAGCTGGAACAGCCCGTTCGTCTGGAGCCTATGCGCACCTTCCCGGTTGTACGCGACCTCGTCATCAACCGTGAACGTATGTTCAACGCCTTGAAAAAGGTTAAAGCATGGATTCCGATCGACGGAACGTACGATCTGGGTCCCGGTCCGCGCATGGCGGAATCGAAGCGCCAATGGGCGTACGAGCTGTCGAAATGCATGACTTGCGGCGTTTGCCTGGAGTCTTGCCCGAACGTCAATGATCGGAACAGCTTTATCGGTCCGGCAGCCATCTCGCAGGTTCGCCTGTTCAACGCTCACCCGACGGGCGAGATGAACAAGCACGAACGTCTGGACGCGTTGATGACGGACGGAGGCATTGAAGGCTGCGGCAACTCGCAGAACTGCGTGCGTTCCTGTCCGAAGGGCATTCCGCTGACGACTTCCATCGCGGCGATGAACAAAGACACCACCACGCATCTCTTTAAGAAATGGCTTGGCATGTAATCTAGCCTTCATACAAAAGCGGAGCTCTTAAGCACGAGCTGCCGGATCACAAGCCTCGCATGCGGATACCCGCTGCGGGGCTCTTTCGGATGAGCCGATATCTCTATTTGATATTGATAACTATTATCAATTGTTGATTTCATCATAATAAAAACCGACCCTGTTGTCAATCGGGAACCGAAGGTTTACAAACTGTTTACTCAAATTTGAGGTTGAAAATAGCTCAAATTTGAGTATAATTACGAAAGGATAATCAAGAGATAACGATGAAGGAAAGGTGAGAGGATGGACGCAAACAAAAGCAATACGAAACTGGTCGTAGCCGGCCTGATGTTAGGCCTGTTTATGGCATCGCTGGACCAGACGATCGTCTCTACCGCGATGGCGACGATTATCAAGCAGCTAGGCGGCTTTGAATATTTTATATGGGTATATTCGGCTTACATGATCGCGATGGTCGTGGCGACGCCGATCTTCGGGAAGTTATCGGATATGTACGGGCGGCGCAAGTTCTTCCTGCTTGGTTTGGGACTGTTCGTGGCAGGTTCCATTCTGTGCGGAATGGCGATGAACATGGAGCAGCTCATTATTTTCCGCGCGATTCAAGGGATTGGCGGCGGAGCCGTCATGCCGATCGTGTTTACGATTATTTTCGAGATGTTCCCCGCGGAAAAACGCGGCAAAATGATGGGATTATTCGGCGCCGTGTTTGGCATATCGAGCGTATTCGGTCCCATTATGGGCGGGGCGATAACGGATAACTTCAGCTGGCGCTGGATTTTCTACATTAACGTGCCTATCGGCCTGCTCGCGTTCGCGTTTATACTTAAGGCGTACCACGAGACCAAATCATCGAAAAAACAGCATATCGACTGGGCGGGAGCGATTCTGCTCACCATATCCATTTTGCTGCTCATGTTCGGACTGGAGCTCGGAGGGACGGAAGGCTGGGCTTGGGGTTCGCTGCAAACGATCGGGTTGTTTGCGGGCGCGGGCGTGTTGCTTGCGCTGTTCTTGTACGCGGAGACCAAGGCCAAGGATCCCATCGTCAACCTTGGCTTGTTCGGAAGGCGGGTCTTTACCAGCAGCATGATGATCAGCTTGCTTTATGGCGGTGTCATGATCGCAGGAGCGACGTATATCCCGATTTTTATTCAAGGGGTATTTAACAAATCTGCTACGGAAACAAGCACCGTTCTGATTCCGATGATGCTGGCGGTCGTATTGAGCAGCCAGATCGGCGGGCGCGTGGCTGACAAATTCAAGTTTCGCAACGTAATGGTCATCTCCGGCTTGACGCTTCTTGCAGGCACGTTGCTGCTCGGGTACGGAATGGATGCGGGGACGAGCAGAGGCGTTATCACCATGTATATGATCGTCGTAGGTCTGGGCATGGGCGTATCTTTCTCGCTGCTCAATATATCGGCGCTAAGCTCCGTGCCGCCGCAATCCAAGGGATCGGCAACCTCCCTGATTACCTTCTTCCGGACGATCGGCTCTGCTCTTGGCATCACCGTATTCGGCGTTATCCAGAAGCTGAGCTTCCAATCGGGTTTGCAAGAGGTGCCGAATATTAGCCCCGAGATCGCCGAACAGATCAAAGGCGGTCAAGCGCTGCTGGATCCTGTGGTTCAGAGCCAGATGGGGCTCAGCCAAGAGATCGTGGCCTCCTTGCTTGGCAAGCTCGCCGATTCCATCGTCCATGTGTTCCAATGGTCTGTTATTTTGCCTATCGCCGCGCTGGTATTCGCGATTTTAATGGGAAGCGCCAGATCGCAAGCTGCGCCGTCCCCATCCACATCCGGCCAAGAGGGCGGCGGACGTCCGCCGAAACCATCGCTGCGCAGAGGGTAAGGGCATGTCGGTAAAGCTGCTCGTGCTGGGACTAATGATGGAACGGGATCGTCATCCCTACGATATTCGACAGACGATCAAAGCGCGGAATTGGCATGTCACCTTTAACGTGCGCGACGGATCGTTGTATTATGCCGTCGACCAGTTATGCCAAGAGGGCTCTATCGAAGCGGTGGAGATCGTGCAAGCACCCGGCCAAAACAGACCGGACAAAACGATTTACCGGATTACCGACAAAGGCCGTGAGACTCTGGTGAAGCTGCTTAACAAGCAGTTGGGGGAGACGGCCTTCCCTCAGCATCCAGTGCTCTCTGCACTGCCGTTTATACGGCACAGCGATCATACAGAAGCGCTTCGTTGCTTGGAGACGCAGCTGGAGGCGTGTAAAGAAAGAATTTCGATGATGGAGGCCGTTCAGCAGCTCAAGGCTGGGACGCTGCCGCGCGGTTCTGTCCATCTGCTTCGAGGTATTCTGAAGTTAAGTCTGGCCGAGAAGGAATGGCTGGAGGAAGTTATTGCAGAGGCCAAGAATGGCAGGCTATTCGAGCCGAAGCCTCCAAGCCCGGATTCCTGACCGTAATAAAAACGAAAAAACCGCCGGGGACATTGTCCTTGGCGGTTAAAGCGTACAAAGATTTTACATCCATTGCTCGCCCCAAGCTTGAATCGATTCGATGACGGGCTGCAGGTCGCGGCCCTTGGCCGTCAGCTCGTATTCGATCCTTACCGGCATCTCCGGATACACATGGCGGTTTACGATGCCGAGCGTTTCCAGCTCCTTCATTCGATCGGTCAACATTTTATCGCTCATCTCGGGAATTTGCTCTTTCATGTCCTTGAATCGTTTCGGACCGCCCAGCAATACCCGTATAATTCGTCCTGTCCACTTCTTGCCTAACAAATCGGCCGCTGCTTCGTATCTTGGGCACATTGTCGAATAATCCACCGAAATCACCCCGCTTTTTGTAACTCCTATTGTATCATATATACGAACAAAAAGTAAGTGCCATCAAATTCCGCCGCCGATAGCGGTCCATAACGATGGTGGCATAATCCACGCTTCGAAATTTGTTACACAATTGAAATCTTGCTGTGACACGCCCATTACATGCCGGGGGTATTATAGTTGCAAGACCCCCTTTTCATATATCAATTTGGACCTGCCGCTGGCGGGTCCGCTTTTTTTTGCCCATATGCGAGCCATCCCATGCTCTCGAAAAAGCCGAATGCACAAGGCAATGCCCTTGCATCCGGCTTGTTAATCGTCCATTCCTTTATTAAAGAGGAACCGCGACGGGCTTGCGTTTTCTGTAGAACAGCCACTGCTTGAAGCCGATCTCCTTCAGCCGTTTTGCCACAAGATCCCATTCGTCGCCGACCCGGCTTGGAACGTGGGCATCGGAGCCGAACGTTACGCCTACGCCGAAGTGCAGCGCACGCTCCAGGATTTCGTCGGAAGGATACCATCCGCCGACATCTTTGGTGCTTCCCGATGTATTGATCTCGATGGAAACGCCGCATTCTCCAATCGTCTTCAAGCAATCATCGATGGCATCGTGGGCGGGGATATGGGAGAAGTCGGGGTAATATCCCTTCATTGCGTCAATATGGCCCAAAATGTCGAACATGCCGCTTCGGGCGGATTGGCTGATCAGATCGTAATAGCTTGTTTTCTCCGCGACGTGCATGGACTGGCGAAGGTTGTTCCAGCGATTGCGGTTGAAGATGCTGACGCCTCCGACCTGATGTACCGAGCCGATCAAGTAGTCGAAGGGGACTCCGTCGTACGCTCTTCGATAATCATCCGCGAATTCCGGGAAGAAGTCAGATTCCATCCCGAGCAGCACTTCGATCCGTCCCTCGTATTTATGCTTGAGCCGCAGCACTTCGTCCACATAATTCGCGAAGTCGCTTCTGGCCATTGCAATGCCGGGAGACGGCTGATCTTCTTCGTGATAGAAGTAAGGAGAATGATCCGATATGCCGATTACCTGCAAGCCGGCTTCGATGCCGGCCAGAATATAGTCCTCGATATTGCCGTCTGCGTGTCCGCATCTAATATGATGGGTATGTAGATCGAATTTCACAGATATCACTCCTACTCGCTGCTGATGAATTGATGTTCCGGCATGCCTCTCAGATCACTCAAGAATTGCATCATGGCGGTATTTAAATATTTGCCCGACTTGTAGACGACTCCTACTGGATGCGTTGTCTCGAGCTCGTGAACCTTGATGAGCTTGAGCGTGCCGCGCTTCAGTTCCGATGGGATGGACAGCTTCGATACGATCGCGGCGCCGAGATCGATCTCGACCATTCGCTTGATCTCTTCGCTGCTCGACAGCTCCATGACAATATTGGGCACGATGTTGTACTTGCGGAAGATTGCATCCACAAACCGCCGTCCGAGCGTATCCGGCGCCAGCATAATCATGGGTATGTCCTTAAGCTTGTCGACCGTTGTATGAGTTAGAGTGCTCATGGGATGATCAGGCGATACGACGAGCTCGAAAGTGTCGTAATAAAGAACGGAGGAAGCAACACTTGGCGTTTTCTCCGTCAGATAAGTAATTCCTACGTCAACGGATCCGTTCTCCACGCTGGCCATGACCTGTGAGGAAGGCATTGTATGAATGGTTGTCTTGATCTGCGGATATTGGTTCTGGAAGTACGATAAGACGCGTGGCAATATTTGAATGGCGATGGATGATGTGGTGCCTAACGTAATATGGCCCTGAGGCGTCTGATTGAGATCATCGAGCTTCTGTTTAAGCTCCTCGACGATGTCCAGTATGCGCTCGGCATGCTCCAGGAATACTTGTCCGTGATCCGTAAGCGTTACGGGCTGATTACGATCGATCAAAATCGTCTTGAATTCGTCCTCCAGACTTTTGATTTGCGCTGATACTGCAGGCTGAGTCAAATTAAGCAGTTCCCCTGCCTTGCGAAAGCTCATTGTCTTGGATATGGTTAGCAAGGTTTCCAGCTGACTCATGTTCATGTCCAGTTGATTCCCCCTTTCGACATTGCCGAATGTCACTGGGCATAATTATCTATTATAACTTACAACCGCGGATTTCGGCAAAAGGGGAAATGATCCTTAAACCGAGGTGAAACGTTCGGCGCTATCCTTGGCGGCGGTTCAGTAAGTTGAATACCGGGAAAAATAAAAAACTCCAGCAGCAGTGCTGCTAGAGCCATTCTTTTTTGCGGAAGATGAAGTACATGCTGCATCCCAGCAGGAGCATAATGCCAAGAAGGACATAGGCGCCGTAACGATAATGGATGCCCGGTATCGCGTCGAAGTTCATCCCGTAGATGCCAGTCAGGAAAGTAAGGGGCATAAAGATGGTCGTAATCGCTGTAAACACGCGCATGATCTCGTTCGCCCTGCTGGATAGACTGGACTGATACGCCTCGCGCAAGTTGCCCATCAGGTCGCGATAGGTTTCGAACGACTCCGCGATCTTTAGCGAATTCTCGTATACGTCTCTGAAGTACTTCTGCAACTGGTCGTCGATCAGCTTCAATTCTTTTTTGTTGAGCGTAAAGATGACCTCGCGCTGAGGACCCAGCACCTTCTTTACCCAAAGGATTTCACCGCGCAGACCGATAATTTCGTTAAGATGCGACTTCTTGGTATGCATCAGAATATCTTCCTCTAACGTTTCGATCCGGTTATCGATACGGTCGCCGACAGAGAAGTAGCTGTCGACAACAAGGTCGACCAGGTAGTACAGGAACTGATCCGGGCGACAGACCTCCTGCTCCCATAAAATCGGCTTTACTGTACGGAGCTCGTTGATTTTTTGCTTCGTGACCGTAATGATATAATGTTGGCCCAGGAAGATGTTAAGAGCGCGCAGGAAAATTTCTTCATCGTCAAATCGGATGCTGTTAATAACAATAAAATAATGAGTTTCGTATATTTCGATCTTGGGACGCTGCTCCTCTTCTTGCAGGCAATCCTCGACAGCGAGGTCGTGCATGCCGAACAGGGGCTGCAGGACGGCAAGATCCTCTACGTCGGCGTCGATCCAAAAAAATCCTTCCGAAGGCGCGACGAGCGTTTCTTCAATATTGTCGACGGTTGTGAACACGCCGTTTTTTACATGTCTGATTTTCATCGTCTGTTACTCCTCTCGTGTGGCAGGAGGCAGGCTGGCGCCAAAGAGAGGGCTGCGGCACTTCATTACGCCTTACATTCCGGGATATATGAGATCAAGTCGGAGCGTATGGGTAATCGAAGGGGCATTGCTTCGCTTGGGACATCCAGCCGGCTTCCTTGCTGGGGTTCGGTTCGGGCTCTGGTCTATCGCCTTCCATAATCGCCATACACTCCTTTATTTTGTCGAATACAGGTCCAATTCTTGTCTAGTATACTCCGGTGGGAAGACAACATTCAAGGATTAATAATGCCTTAACAATAGCGCCTATGCCGAGGAAAGACTTACCGAATACCAGCATATGCAAAAGAGGCTCTTGACGGGAATAACGGAATGCATTAAAGTGTAAGTTAATTAAGCAAGCAACAATTGAATAGACTACTTTCTTATCAAGAGCAGGCGGAGGGACCAGCCCGATGAAGCCCGGCAACCGGCGTAATAGCACGGTGCTAATTCTTGCGGAGACGTAATGTTTCTGAGAGATGAGAAAGGGAGACGGCTTCTTTACCGAGCAGACGACCTTTTCTCACGCAGAAGGGGTCTTTTTTGTTGCTCGCACACCAAGGAGGAATCAATATGCCGATTAAAGTGCCGGATCACTTGCCAGCAAAGGAAATACTGAACAACGAGAACATCTTCGTCATGGACGAGAGCGTGGCTTACCACCAGGATATTCGTCCACTTCGAATCGCGATATTGAACCTCATGCCGACCAAGGAAACGACAGAGACGCAGCTGCTTCGCCTAATCGGCAACACGCCGCTTCAAGTCGAGGTTGTGCTTCTCCATCCCCGTACGCATACTTCGAAGAACACGTCGGCAGAGCATCTGCAGTCGTTCTACAAAACGTTCGACGAAATTGCGCATTATTATTTCGACGGCATGATCATCACGGGCGCTCCGGTAGAGCATCTGCCGTTCGAGGAAGTGAACTACTGGGAAGAATTAAAGGAAATCATGGAGTGGACCAAAACCCATGTCACATCGACATTTCATATCTGTTGGGCCTCGCAGGCGGGCTTGTACCATCACTTCGGAGTGCCGAAGTACAATCTTGATGCCAAAATATTCGGCGTCTTCCCGCACACCGTCGAAAAACGCAACGTGTCGCTGTTGAGAGGGTTTGACGAGTTGTTCTACGTTCCGCAATCGCGCCATACGGAGGTTCGCCGCGAAGATATCGAAGCCGTCGAAAAGCTGGAGATTCTGTCGGAATCCGAAGAATCCGGCATCTATATCGTCGCCTCGCGCGACGGCCGCCAAATTTTCGTAACGGGTCACTCCGAATACGATCCGAATTCGTTGAAATTCGAATACGATCGCGACGTGGCAAAGGGCATGGACATCGAGCTGCCGCGCAATTATTTCCCGGGCGATAATCCGGACCGGGTGCCATTGTCGACATGGAGGGCTCACGCGAATCTGCTCTTCTCCAACTGGTTGAACTATTACGTATACCAGCAGACGCCTTACGAGCTGGGCGCGGGCATCTGAGATTTTAAGCGCAAAGAAGATCATTCTTTTTGGCGATAAAAACAATCTTGCTTTCGAAGCGGCTTAGCTTCAAAGCTAAGCCGCTCATTTTCGAGAGGCAGGGGTAGAGGTACCTCAATTCGATATGTAAGGGAGTTGCGACGTACAGATGAAAATCGAAAGTCAATTGGCGCAAATCGGCTCCATCAAGGAGCCTGTAACGGGAGCGGTCAGCTTTCCCGTCTATCAATCCACGGCATTTCGCCATCCGCAATTGGGGCAAAGCACGGGCTTCGACTATTCCCGCACGAAAAACCCGACGCGTTCGGTGCTGGAGGAAGCGGCAGCTCAGCTGGAATCCGGAGATGCGGCATTCGCCTGCAGCTCCGGCATGGCGGCTTTGCAGACGATCTTCGCTTACTTTAGTCAGGGCGATCATCTGATCGTATCGCTAGACCTGTATGGCGGAACGTACCGTTTGCTCGAGAGAGTTATGAAGCGATTTGGCGTCACGGCATCCTATGTCGACACGAACGATATCGACGGCATGTCTTCTCTGCTGCAAGAAAACACGAAGGCGGTCTTGATCGAGACGCCGACCAATCCGCTCATGATGATTACGGACCTAGAGCGGGTGTGCAACTGGGCGAAGTCAAAAGGACTGTTGACCATTGTGGACAATACGCTGCTAACGCCTTACTTGCAACGCCCAATCGAGCTTGGCGCGGACATTGTCGTACATAGCGCGACCAAATATCTCGGCGGACATAACGACGTTCTGGCGGGACTGATCGTGACGAAGGGCGAGGAGCTGTCGAAGGAGATGGCCATTCTTCACAACTCCATCGGAGCCGTATTGGGGCCTCAGGATTCCTGGCTGCTAATGAGAGGCATGAAGACGCTCGCTCTGCGGATGGAACGCCATCAATTCAACGCGACGAAAATTTCTGAATACCTGATCGAGCATCCGGCGATCGAGGAAGTGTATTATCCGGCGTTGAAGCATCATCCCGGACATGACGTTCAAAATCGCCAGTCCTCCGGCAACACCGGCATCTTCTCGTTCCGTCTGAAGGACGCACGGTATGTCGAGCCGATCCTCCGCCATATCAAGCTGATCGCGTTCGCGGAGAGCCTGGGCGGCGTGGAATCGCTGATGACGTACCCGGCTATGCAGACGCATGCGGACATTCCCGAAGAAATACGCAAGGCTGTCGGCGTTGACGACAGACTCCTTCGTTTCTCCGTCGGCATCGAGCACGTCGAGGATCTCATTGCCGACCTGTCGCAGGCGCTCGACGCGGCGAAGCTGGAGATCGAGGAGCAATAGAGGACCGAAAGTGGAGCCTCATAGTAGCAATAGTGGGGCAATAGAGAGCCACAATGGTGCAAATGCAGGATATACACTACTGGACAAGCTCTCTTATATGAACTTTTAAAAAGTATATGAAGCCGCCCTTCCGGGCGGCTTTTGTTATGCAACATTTCGAAGGTGGATAACGAACGGTGTTACACCTATAGAATATGGACCGGCCCAGAATCTAACGGACCCATAGAGGCTATAGATTCATTGTGAGTAACTGAGCTGAACGTTCTGCTTTCGCTAACGGACCTCAGCGCCTCTATTTGCAGCATTTTCGCGGTATTGAAAATCTAACGGACTCAGATGACGCTATTTGGTGCATTTCCGCCCATTCTATGCGGTTTTGACGGAAGTAAGGTCGTCTGTGTCCGTTACAATTTGAACAGGCCCCATTTTTGCGAAATAGCGACTGTGGTGTCCTTTACGGTCAACCTTTACTTAACTGTGCTGCCGTCCACAATGAATCGACAGGGGATCGAACACCCGTCAGAGTGATTTTTATTTTTGGGAAAGCTGGAAGGGGCTCAGGGTTGCCTACGAGGACTGGGGACCGAGATTTACGGTGAAACGACTTGACGTAAGGGAAGCGGTCAAGCTAGCCTGATAATAGACGAAAGTTAGCAATGACTTCGAGAATGATTGGATAAAGGAGAGGATAGCGATGGCGATCAGTCCTGCCGCGACCAAGGTTGGTTTTGTCGGAACGGGCGTTATGGGCAGCAGCATGGCGAAACATCTGCTGAACGGAGGTTACGAGGTTCATATTTATACGAGAACGAAGGAGAAGGCGGCAGAGCTGCTGGAACTGGGCATGGTTTGGCATGATTCGCCGGGCGAGCTGGCTTCGGTTTGCGGCGCCATTATTACGATCGTCGGTTATCCGAGCGACGTTGAGGATATTTACTTGAGCGAAGGCGGCATTATCGGATCGGCCAAGCCGGGCACCTACTTGATCGATATGACGACCTCCAGCCCCGCGCTTGCCGTTCGCATTCACGAAGCTGCGGCCGCTGCAGGTCAACATTCCCTCGACGCTCCCGTTTCGGGCGGCGATATCGGCGCGCGCAACGCGGCGCTGTCGATCATGGTGGGAGGTGACGAGGCCGCCTTTACGGAGGTGCAGCCGCTTCTGTCGCTCATGGGCAAAAACATCGTGCTGCAAGGAGGCCCCGGAGCGGGCCAGCATACGAAGATGGTCAATCAGATCGCGATCGCTTCCAATATGATCGGCGTCTGCGAGGCGCTTGTATACGCCAAACACGCGGGCCTGAATTTGGAGAGCGTGCTTCGCAGCATCGAATCCGGAGCGGCGGGCAGCTGGTCGCTCTCGAATTTGGCTCCGCGCGTCATTGCCGGCAATTTCGAGCCGGGTTTCTTTGTAAAACATTTTATTAAGGATATGGGGATCGCGCTGGACGCTGCGGCGGAGATGGGCATCGAGCTTCCGGGATTGTCGCTGGCAAAGGAACTCTATGGACGTCTGGCGGATGCCGGACTTGCGGACAAGGGGACGCATGCGTTGTACCTGGCTTGGGACTGACAATAATCAGGGTGAACCGGGAAGAAGCAGCTGCCGATACGCGCTTTAATCAAGCGTGGCGAAGATTGATACTGGCTGCGATCGAAAGCGCCAAGCGTCAAGCAAGGTGAGCTTGTCGACGTTGCTCGTCAGGCAAGGAGCATAAGAAACGGGAGAGTGTTGAGATGAAGGTACTGCTGGCTTTTGATTCGTTCAAGGGGAGCTTAAGCTCGCTGGATGCGGGAACCATCGCGGCCGAAGCCATTCGGGAGATCAATCCCGACGCGGAATGCGACGTCATTCCATTAGCGGATGGCGGCGAAGGCACGGTTGAGGCCGTCGCGTATGCCTCAAAGGGCGAGCTCATCAATTTGCGGACATCCGGTCCGCTGAAAGAGTCCGTCAATAGTCCTGTCGCGTTGATTCCCGATAGAGACGGGGAAAGGACGGCTGTGCTGGAATCCGCTTCGATATGCGGACTTACGATGATGCTGGCAGGCAGGCTGGACCCGCTTGCGGCCACTTCGACCGGAATCGGCGAGGTTATTACGGAACTGCTGGACATGGGCATACGGCGCTTTGCGGTCGGGCTGGGCGGCAGCGCTGTCAATGATGGCGGAATGGGTATGCTTGCCGCGCTTGGCGCCGAGTTTCTCGATGCTGAGGGGAACAGATTGAACGGCTCCGGAGGCGACCTGCTGAAGCTGGCGTCCATGTCGCTGGCGGGACTGGACGAACGGTTATCCGATTGCCGGATTACGATCGCAACCGACGTCGATAATCCGTTATGCGGCGAGCTTGGCGCCACGTACATATACGGCAGGCAGAAAGGCGTTACGGAAGAACTGGCGGCTCCGCTGGATCAAGCGATGTTGTTGTACGGCTCTTTGCTGGAAGAGGCGCTTGAGGAACTGCCGTCCTATCAAAGTCGGCATGTGGCAAAGATGCAGCTGCAAGCGGCTTCGCAATCGCAATCAAGCTCGCATTCGCGGACGCTCCTACGGGACAGGCCCGGCGCCGGCGCCGCCGGAGGCCTTGGCTTCGCCCTCATGGCACTCGGGGGAGAAGCGGCAAGCGGCGCGGATTGGATGATGTCCCGAGCGGGGTTCGCGGACAGGGCGAGCGGCGCCGACTGGATCGTAACTGGCGAAGGCAGGAGCGACCGGCAGACGCTGCATGGCAAGCTGCCCATGCGAGTCGCCGAAGCCGCGCGGCAGTCCGGAGCACGCTGTATTCTTATGTCGGGCAGCCTGGGGGACGGTATTTCGGATCTGGCTCCGCACTTCGCGGGCTGCTTCTCCATCGTGAAGGAACCCGCAAAGCTGGAACAATGCATAGAGCAAGCCGGACCTCTGTTAAAGCTGGCGGTCGGAGAGACGTTTCGACTCATTCGCTCCGCGGAAGCAGCTAGGCAATCATAGCTGTTTTGCGGAGGGCAACTAATCCATTCTATTGATTTCTGTCTCTAATTTGTCACGATTGCCTTCGCCCGGAATGATAGCTAGCCCCGCGAATGTGTGGTAGGATTAAGTATTATGACTATCACGGATGGGGGAGATGAAGGCGAATGAGCACAATCGACCGAATATTGGATAAAGCCTTGCGCGGTGAGCGTATCGGTCAGGAGGAAGGCATGGAGCTGCTTGCCTCCGATCAGATCGAGAAGATGGGCCGCGTTGCGAACGAATTAATGTTGAGGCGCCACCCCGAGCCGATAACGACCTTCGTGGTCGGTCGGAACGTTAACTATACGAATGTATGCGATGTTTATTGCCGGTTCTGCGCGTTCTACCGCGCACCGAACTCCAAGGAAGGCTACGTGCTTGACGATGAGGTCATCCTGAACAAAATTCAGGAGACGATCGACGTCGGCGGCACGGAAATTTTGATGCAAGGCGGCACGAATCCTAACCTGCCATTCACTTATTACACCGATCTGCTTCGCAAAATCAAGGCGAGGTTCCCCGACATTACGATGCATTCCTTTTCGCCGGCGGAGATTCAAAAGATGAAGGTGGTGTCCGAAGGGCTGTCGCTTGACGAGGTCGTCGCCCAGCTGCATGCGGCTGGACTGGACTCGCTGCCCGGAGGCGGCGCCGAAATTCTGGATGACCGCACGCGCAGAAAGATCAGTCGGATGAAGGGCTCTTGGACGGATTGGATGGACGTGATGAACTCCGCCCATCGACACGGCATGAATACAACCGCGACGATGGTGTACGGCCTTGGCGAGACGATCGAGGAACGTGCGCTTCATATGATGCGAATCCGGGACGAGCAGGATAAAGTAAAGGCGATGGGTTATCCTTCGCCGGGCTTCCTGGCTTTCATCTCCTGGCCGTTTCAGCCGGATAATACGAATCTCAAGCTCGAGAAGGCGAAGCCGGAGGAATATCTCCGTATAGTGGCGGTAAGCCGCATTATGTTGGACAACATTCCGAACTTCCAATCCTCTTGGGTCACGATGGGGCCGGAGATGGGCAAGCTGTCGTTATCTTACGGGTGCAACGACTTCGGAAGCACGATGATCGAGGAGAATGTTGTATCGGCTGCAGGCACGACACATAAGGTAAACATCGAGCTGATTCTGCAACTGATCCGCGAATCCGGCAAAATCCCGGCGCAGCGCGATACCAAATACAATATTTTGCGCATGTTCCACGAGGCCGACAAGGCCGATAAGGACTTTGTCATGCAAAACTAATATTGGGCCAAGTGAGGGGCATGAACCATGGAGTCAGTATTGTTTATTGCAGGTTGGGCCATAGTTGGCATTTGTATCGGCGGTTTAATCGTAGTTTTGAAATCTAAATTTAAGAAGTAGAGACTTAAGAAATTCAGGCGAAAGCTTAAAACCAGCTAATACCTTGTCAAGACCGTT
>NZ_MXQD01000073.1:0-41458 GCF_002165585.1 Paenibacillus sp. MY03
AAGTTTGTTATTCGATTCAATCTTGCGATTGTATCGGGCAGTTTCGCTCGTTGTTCAGTTTTCAAAGAACAATCTTTTCTTTCGCTCCAACCAAGTTGTCTCGGCCGGAATTAGAATATACCATGACCTCGATAGATTGGTCAAGCCTTTTGCAAAACTTTTTTTCAAAAAGATTAATTAACTCTCCAGCTGCCCCATCTGTTCGATGTCGCATCGGACCGGATATAATAAAAACAACTATATAAAGGTGGTGTGCTTCATGAAGCTTACTGTGATGACTTTCAACCTGAGAGTGAATGTGTCCTTCGACGGGGACAATGCTTGGCCTAACCGCAAGCAGCAAGTCGCCGATACGATCTTGTCGTATAACCCGGCGATCATCGGCACCCAAGAAGGCAGATACGACATGCTCGAGGATCTAGACGGCCTGCTGCCGGCATATACCCGAATCGGCGAAGGCCGAGCAGGCTACAGAAGCGGCGACGAAAGTCTGGACGAATGCTGCGCGATCTATTACGACAAACGCCAGCTCGCCTTGCTTGAAGAAGGACAATTCTGGCTGTCGGAGACACCCGAGCGGCCTTCCGGGAAAGCTTGGGACGCCGATTATCCCCGATTCTGCACCTGGGCTCGGCTGGAATCTGTTCATCATTCCGGACATCAGCTTTATCTCTTTAATACCCACTTCGACCATATCGGCGAGATGGCCCGCGCCCGAAGCGCGCAGCTGATTCTGGACAAGATCGTTGACATCATCCAACCTTCCGAAGCCCCTTGCATCCTGACCGGCGATTTGAATTGTCACCCCAATGATGCCGCTATCCGCTTGTTGGCCGAACAATTAACCGACGCTTATGGCGCCATTACCGAACCCTTAGGACGGACCTTCCACGCATTCGAGGGGGGGACCCCGGGCGAGCCGATCGATTATATTTTTACAAGCCCTAATGTGACGGTAGAGGAGACCAGCATCATAAGAAGCAACATAAACGGTCGATATCCTTCCGACCATTACCCTGTCGTCGCCAAGCTCTCATTGTAATTCATTAGCGAATGCACCCCATTAACAAGGAGGCTCCATTTTTATGAGCAGTACGAACTTACCGCATCAAAGCGAGGAGCTCGAACGACTTCGCGTTTTGTTGCCGGGCTGGGTGAAAACAAGCAAAACGATGTGCCAGGCCGGCAAGGTGGCCTCCTATATCCCGGAGCTGTCCAAAGCTCCGGCGGATGCGCTTGGCATTCATGTCATCGACTTTTCCGGCAATTCCGTAACTGCTGGCGATTGCGGACTGTCCTTTACGATGCAAAGCATATCCAAAGTTTTCACCCTGCTGCTTGCCTTGATCGACCAGGGGCCGGAGATCGTGTTCGACAAGGTGGGGATGGAGCCGACGGGCGACAACTTTAATTCCATGCTGAAGCTCGAGCTGGTACAGCCGAGCATTCCTTTTAATCCGCTTATTAACGCTGGAGCGATTGCCATATCGTCTCTGATCGGGGGTGACGGTCCCGAAGAGAAGTCCGATCGCGTTCTGCGGTTTTTCCGCCGGTTAGCTGGCAACCCGGAACTTGCCTACGATCTCGACGTCTACCGCTCAGAGGCGCTTAGTGCCGATCTAAATCGCTCCATGGCTTATTTCCTCAAAGATAAAGGCGTCTTGAAGGGAAAGGTCGACGACGTCCTCGACGTTTACTTCCGCCATTGCTCCATAGCCGTAACCTGCAGCGATCTGTCCCGAATGGCGTTAGTGCTCGCGAACGACGGAACGGACCCCCTGTCCGGCGAGGTGCTGATCCCACGCAGATACGTCCAGATCGCCAAAACCTTCATGGTGACTTGCGGCATGTACAACGCCTCCGGACAATTCGCGATCGAGGTGGGCCTGCCTGCCAAGAGCGGCGTCGCCGGCGGCATTTTAACCCTCGTTCCGGGTCGATATGGCATTGGCATCGTCGGACCATCGTTAAATCCGAAGGGCAACAGCATCGCGGGCGTCCACCTGCTGGAGACCCTATCCCAGTCCCTTGACTGGAGCCTGTTCTAGAACAAAAAAACCTCTCGCCCAAACAAATCGGGATGAGAGGTTTTTTACATTATTGTTCGAAGATGGCATATACCTTCCAGGAGCCGTCTTCGGTTTTTTTCATGTAATAATGGCCATCGCTTGATACGGTCTCCGCCTGTTGCTGTCCATCGTATGCATACTTGAACAACCAGGAGCCTCCCGTCGACTTCACGATGGCATAACGGTCGGAGGCGGATACCAGCTCGATGCTGCGTTCCCCCGTCTCCTCGACGCTGATGGCAATGCCGTCGCCGACGAGCTCCTTCATGCCCTCAATATATTGCTCCAGCGAGGTGAGCTGGAATGCCGTATATTGTTTCCCCAGCAAGGACGACAGTCCCTCCAGTTCACCTTGATTAATGGCTGCAAGCTCCGCTTCGTCCGCAGTCAGAATAACGGATTCGAGCTGCTCGAAGCTTGGCAGATCGCCGTCCTGCTGATTTAATGCCCTCTGAAGCATGACGACGGCCTCCGCTCGCTTCGCATGTTGAAAGGGCTTGAACTCAAGCTCCGTTATGCCGTTTACGATGCCTGCCCCGCTCGCTGATGCAATGGCATCGGCTGCGAAATAATCGTCGGCGGGAACGTCCTCGAATGGCGCAGCCTCCGATTCCGCTCCATCCTCCGTCTCCGTCACGTCCGGGAAAGCGCGAACGACCATTGCCGCAATTTCGCCGCGTTCAATGAGCTGATCCGGCTTAAATTCTGTCGTTGTTATGCCGTTTACGATGCCCAGCGAGCTCGCGATTTGCACAGAATCGGCGTACCACTCCTCCGACGGAACATCCTGGAAAGCAGCCTGCGCTTTATCGCTCTTTAGTCCCAGCGAGCGTACGAGCAGCGTTACGAATTCCGCTCGGGTGATGCTCTGCTCCGGCCTGATCTCTACCTCGCCTTCGTCCGTGCGATATCCTTTTAGAAGATCGGCCACGACGAAGTTGTCGAGCTCCCGGTAAGCCCAATGGTTCTCTATATCGACGGGAAAATACATTTCAAGGGTATGCTCTGGAGCCGCGCTTGCAGCCGCAGGCAATATCGATGCAGCAATAAGCATCCCTGCCGCCAAAGCGACTGTGCCTTGCTTCATTGATTTTTTCATAACGAAGTCCTCCTTCAACTGCAGGATTGTTGATTCCTTAATTGCGAGTTCAAAAAGTTCGGTTTTCAGCACCGAGAAGATGGAATGAAAGTAGAAACTGAGGAGCGGAGCGTAGTGGAAGCTACGTGAGCACCGGAAGTTTCGCTTGCGTTCCATATTCGATGTCGAGTACGCTTCTTGGCATACTTCGTGATCAAAAGCGGACTTTTTGAACAACCTCTAAAGAAGGATATCAGAATCCGCAAGGTAGGACTACAGGGAAATACAGGTCGTTTATTCCGAATAGAACACTTTGAAAATAATATCCTGATTGTAATTGCCAAAGCCGCTTCCGAATAAAGTAACGCCGCCTACATGCTCGGCATCCGGCTGAACGCCGATACGGAACGTCCATTGGTTCCGATGCAGGGCGATCTCTCCCAGCGTCACGTTCGACATTCGCTGCCCGTCGATGTACGTCCCGTCCTCCTGTATCCGAATCAGCTTTAGCAGTCCGTATTGATTGACGGATTCAGGCCACCAGCTGGGCGAGAACTTCCCTCGTTTGTTCCCATAGTCGCCAGGGCTCGTCCATGTGCCAAGCTCGCATGCATTCAGTTGGAAGCTAATATCGGAAGGCCAATGCTCATTGACGCCCGGCGCCTCGGAGCCGATCTCGAGCATAATCTCAAGTGCCTCCGGCTGTTGGGAGGTCAGCAAATAATTCGGTATTTTGTATTCCACGAAGCCATGTCCGAACCATAAGATGCCCGCGTTCATTCGTTCGGGATCCAGGAAGTATCTTGGATCGTCGAATTGGCCGATAAAGTTCTCTCTCGTGGCGATGCCGCATGTCGGATGAATGTCGCATTCCGTGTAATGGCCGATCGGGATCATGGTCTCATGCGATTTCATCGCTTGATCACGCTTGTGCGGGAGCTCGATTCGAATGTTTTGCTCCGCCAGCTCGCACATCTTGTGGGTGCCGCCATCCTTGCGCACCATGCGCGTATGCAATAATCCGGCAGCCTCGAGCTTCCGGATGTGCATCGTGACAATGGCGCTGCTCAGGCCAAGCGCAGCGGCTATATCTTTGACGTTCATGGCCTCCGCCGAAAGCAAATTCAATATCGCAAGCCGCACTTCGGAAGCCAGCGCTTCGTATAACGGCAGCCACTTCGCATCCGTATTCGCCTGTATCATCTATCCAATCCCATCCTTCCGCATGCTACTATCATACAACAAAAGAGGACGGATAAGCAGCATCCCGGCTCCTTCTCCGTCCCCGTGAGAGTCGTCATTCAATTAGGATTGCAGTTTCAGGCGAATAACGTTCCATGACGCTTTGTTCAAAATGCTCTCCAGCTTGCCGCTTGCTTCCATTGTCGACCGTCCATCGGCATGGGGCCGCACTTGGTCAGGACGATGCTCCGTATTCGTCGCAAGCAGATCGTCGTTCTCGAGGACGATATGCTCTACGATTGATGCCGCGCCGAAGCTTCTCAGATCGATTTCGAACGGAATCGCTTCCTCAAGCGAACGGTTTACGGCGAACACAGTCACTTCGCTCTTTTCTTCGTTGTAGACGGCGACGGATTCTACGTACGGCACATCCGTGAAGTCTGCGCTGTCATACTTCGGCGATTGAATGAGCGGCACAAGCACTTGACCGCGCCCAAACACGCTTGCATGCATGTAAGGATAATAGATCGTCTGCTTCCATGCGGGACCGCCATTACGCGTCATAATAGGCGCGATGACGTTGACGAGCTGCGCCATGCAGGCCATCTTGACGCGATCCGCGCGCTTTAACAGGCTGATCAGCATACAACCGACAACAAGCGCGTCTTCGTGCGTGTAGACATCCTCGAGCTGCGGCGGAGCGATCGACCATGGGTCCAGCTTTCTGTCGTGATCGTGAGAATGGAACCATACATTCCATTCGTCGAAGGAGAGATGAATCTTTTTCTTGCTCCGCTTCTTCGCTTGCACGTAGTCGGCCGTAGAAATGACCGTATGGATGAACTGATCCATGCCGACGGACTGGGCCAGGAAGTTTTTCGCGTCGCCCTTCTGATTGCCGAAGTATTGATGGATCGATAAATAATCGACTGTATCGTAAGTGAGATCCAGTACCGTAGCTTCCCATTCCGGGAACGTCGACATCGTCCGGCTGGAGCTTCCGCAAGCGACCAGCTCGATTCCTGGATCTACAAGCCTCATCGTCTTGCCCGCTTCGCTCGCGAGACGTCCGTATTCTACCACCGTCTTGCTGCCGATCTGCCAAGGTCCGTCCATCTCGTTGCCCAGACACCAGGTCTTTACGGCATGCGGCGTTTCATATCCGTGCGAACGTCTCAGATCGCTCCAGTAAGAACCCGATGCATGGTTGGAGTATTCCACCAGATTGCGGGCATCGTCGATGCCGCGCGTCCCGAGGTTGACCGCCATCATGGCTTCCGTACCCGCCTTGCGGCACCAGTCCATGAACTCGTTGAAGCCTATCCAGTTCGGCTCGATCGTCCTCCATGCCAGCTCCAGCCGTCTAGGACGATCCGCTACGGGACCGACTCCGTCTTCCCAATTGTAGCCTGATACGAAATTGCCTCCCGGATAACGGACGATTGGCACCTGCAGTCCCTTCACCAGCTCAAGCACGTCCTTCCGGAAGCCCTGCTCGTCCGCGTCGGGATGTCCCTCTTCATATATGCCCCCGTATACGGCTCTGCCCAAGTGTTCGATAAACGAACCGTATATCCGATCGTCTACCTGTCCGATTATAAAGTCTTTGTCCACGATCATCTTCGCCCGTTGAGTCATACCTTTTCCCTCTCCTTCGTTCAAGTTCATGTGAGTTGATAGCTCTATTAAACAACATCACATGAATTAATTCAACACCTAATTTTAACTATATTGAATTCATGTTTTAATTAATTCACATGAAAGATAATTGCACATTCTCCTCGCAAAAAAACCATCAACCTTATGGTCAATGGTTATAGGCATAGCGGCAGAACCGATTCAACCGATGATATGATAGCCGGCATCGACGTGAAGAACTTCGCCGGTAACCGCTCTGGACAATGGACTGAGCAAAAACAGGGTGGAATCGCCAACCTCGTCCTGATCGATATTCCGTCTGAGCGGAGCCTTCTGCTGGATCGTCGACATAATATCGTTGAAGCCCGATACCCCCTTGGCTGCGAGCGTTCGAATCGGTCCCGCGGATACCGCGTTCACACGAATGCCGAATTGGCCCAGATCCTCTGCCAAGTAGCGAACGCTGGCTTCCAGCGACGCCTTCGCCACGCCCATGACATTGTAATTGCGCACGACCCGTTCCGCTCCAATATAGGATTGAGTCACGATGCTGCCGCCTTCGCTCATCCACTTCCTCGCTTCGCGGGCCACGGCAACGAGCGAATAAGCGCTGGCGTCCTGGGCAAGAAGGAAACCTTCGCGAGACGTATTGGCATATTCCCCCTTTAACTCATCTTTGTCCGCGAAAGCAATAGAATGCGCGACTCCGTGGATGATCCCAACGCGCGCCCCTATTGCGTCGAAGGCAGCCTGTATGCTGGCGTCCTCCGAAATATCGCAGCTTACGGTCATAAGCGGCTCAATGCCCTCCTCCTCCAGCAGCTGGGACAGCTTCTGAAAGGAACGTTCCTTCCGGTAGGTAAAGATGAGGCTCGCTCCTGCTTTATAAAGCGATCTGGCGATGCCCCATGCGATGCTTCTTTCGTTCGCTACGCCCATAACGACTATATTTTTGCCCGTCATCCAATTGCTCAATGCGATCACCTCGGATAAGTTATATGCTTGAAATTAGTACCTGGATTTAGTACCAGATACCAATTTATAAATATTGAACTTATCTTATCAATCTTTAACGTTTGGTGTCAATCCGCACTTTGTCAACAAACCGGAGGAGGAAGGTGATAGAATAGGTGCATCCATTCATTATTAACAGCTGAGGAGATTGCTCATGAAGATCCATCCGATTACCATTCTGCGCACGACGGGCCTGCTCGACGGGATATCGCTGCTCTTGCTGCTTGCCGTTGCCATGCCATTAAAATATGTATGGGGACATGACGAAGCCGTGACCATCATGGGTAGCGTGCATGGCGGCATATTCGTCTTGTACGGACTCTCTATTTTGTATGCCGCCCTGAAAGTGAGATGGAGCTTGTTATGGCCGCTTGCCGCATTCGCCGCCGCCTTCGTTCCGCTCGGCAACTTTGTATTGGACTGGCAGCTCAAAAAAGCTCAGTCGAAATATGCCGTGGGATCGATCAACGTTACGCTGCTCGTATACAGCATCGTGTTCTTCTCGTTCTTCGACTTGTTTGCGCAGTTGCCCGTCATGAGTACGTTCGCCACTTCGGTAGGAGCCAGCGCCTTCGTGGCCGGCTTCGTCATCGGCTTGTATTCCTTGTCCAATACGATCGGCAACATTCTGTCCGGCTTTTTGACGGACAAGCTCGGCCCCTTCCGAATGCTCATGGTCGGCTTGCTCTTGTCCAGCGGGGCGCTGCTGCTCTACCATATCGTCGACAGTCCTGCTCTGCTCATCGCCGTCCGCATTATACACGGCTTCGTCGCCGGTTTGATCGTCCCTGCCGCCTTTACCTTTTCCGCCAATACGACGGCTGGCAACGAACAAGGCAAGAAGGTCGCTATTACCGGCACCTTCGTCGGCTTGGCGGCCATTGTCGGCCCCGCTTTCAGCGGGATTACGGCAAGCAAGACGTCCGTGCCGTTCGTGTTTGCTTGCGTCGCGGCGCTTGGCCTGCTGCTTGCCGTGCTATCCGCGCTGTTCCTCAACCATTTAAAGGCGGCGCCGAACAAACAAAGCGATGGCGCTCTAACGCGGCAAGCAAGACCGTTTATTAACGCAGGCATCGCGAAGGCTTATGCTGGCGCCTTCTTCCTCATGTTTTCTCAAGGCGTAATCGCCTACCTGCTGCCGCTCCATGTCCAATCGCTGGGGTACGACTCAAGGTTAAGCGGAACGCTGATGAGCGTGTTCGGCATCGTTGCCGTACTCGTGTTTGTCCTGCCAACCAATCGAATCTTCGACCGGGTCTCTCCTGCCATTACGATGGCTGTCGGAGTGGGACTGATGGGCGTCAGCCAACTGCTCATCGGGCCATCCTCTTCTTCGCTTGCCCTGTATGGCGTTATGGCATTGTACGGCATTGGTTTCGGTTTCTTGTTCCCGTCCATTAACACGATGCTGATCCGCTCGACGCCGTCCGGACGAAGAGGAAGAGCCTACGGCTACTTCTACGCCTTTTTCTCGCTCGGCGTCGTGGCGGGCTCCTCTACGCTAGGATGGTTGTCCCTGGGCATACAGCAAGGGTTTTTGCTGACCGGATTTATTTTATTGGCGGTAGCCGTTGTATCAGCCGTTGGCAAACGGAGCGAGCAGGCGCTCGGTTCCTAGAATCGCTTCATAACTTCTCCCCCGTCCACATAAGTATGGTATGAACCGTATTTCGGAATCCGGAGGGATATTTCATGAAACAAGAGGAGATTCGCGAGCTCGAACGAGCCATCGATGAAATAACGGAGATCGCCCAAGGTTTCGGTCTCGATTTTTATCAGATGAGGTACGAGATTTGTCCGGCCGACATCATCTATACGTTCGGAGCGTACGGCATGCCAACCCGCTTTAGCCACTGGAGCTTCGGCAAAACATTTAACAAGATGAAGATGCAATACGATTTTGGTCTTAGCAAAATATACGAGCTCGTCATTAACTCCAATCCTTGCTACGCCTTCCTGTTGGACGGCAACTCTCTCATCCAGAACAAGCTGATCGTCGCCCACGTGCTGGCGCACTGCGATTTCTTCAAGAACAACGCCAGATTCGGAGTCTCCAACCGCAACATGGTCGAAAGCATGTCCGCTACGGCCGATCGAATCCATCAATACGAGATGCAATACGGCTCGGAAGCGGTGGAGAAATTCATCGACGCGATCCTCGCGATTCAAGAGCATGTCGACCCAACCCTTATCAAGCCCTACCAACTGGACAAAAAAAGGTACATCGAGATGAGCAGCAAGGAGTTGGAATCCCCCCCTGCCAAAGCTTCCGCTTCCGCAAGCGGGGGATCCTTCGACGATCTGTGGGACCTCGATACGGAAGCAGTGGCGGCTGCAGCGGCGCAGGCTGAAGCGAGAGCCCTGGAGGCAAAGCGGTTCCCTCCGCGGCCGGAGAAGGACATCGTCTGGTTCATCGAAGAATATTCGACCGTTCTGGAGGATTGGCAGCGCGATATTCTGACCATGCTGAGGGACGAGATGCTGTACTTCTGGCCCCAGCTCGAGACAAAGATCATGAATGAAGGCTGGGCTTCCTACTGGCATCAACGCATCATCCGCGAGATGGATCTGACAAGCGAGGAGACGATCGAATTCGCCAAGCTTAATTCTTCCGTCGTCGTGCCGTCCCGCCATAGCCTGAATCCGTATTATCTCGGCCTGAAAATATTCGAGGACATCGAGCGCCGTTGGGATAATCCAACGAAAGAGGAACAAGAGCGGTTCGGCCGCGTGCCCGGCAGGGGAAGGGAGAAGATGTTCGAGGTGCGCGAGCTCGACTCCGACATCTCCTTTCTGCGCAATTACTTGACCAAGGAACTGGTCGATGAGCTGGACCTGTATATTTTTGAAAAGAAGGGGCCGGAGTGGAAAATTACGGATAAATCCTGGGAAAACATCCGCGAACAGCTCGTTTACTCCAAGGTGAACGGCGGTTTCCCCTCCCTTATGGTGAAAGACGGCGACTTCAACCGCGTCGGAGAATTGTACCTCACTCATCAGTACGAGGGGACGGAGCTGGATCTCAAATACGTGGAGCGCACGCTTCCCTACGTCGTGCAGCTGTGGGGCAAAAACGTTCACTTGGAGACGTTTGTGGAGGATAAAAAAATCGTGTTTAGTTGCGACGGAAAAAAAACGAGCCGAAAATTCGTTTAATGCGAAAGGAGCAGTCTCGCGGGTCTACAATCGACCTTTGAGGCAGCTCCTTTTATTTGCTTTGTCGTCTATTGAACCTCGACCGGCTTTTTTTTCGTAACGTGAAGATCGCCGGTATATAGGTGGACGAACACTTCGTTAATACCCGTACGGGTAAATGTGTAGTCTGTCTTAAAAGTGTTGTCTCCGGCAAACTCGGCATCTACGATTTCGGTTTCATCGCCGACGCGGATCTCGAAGGAAACGGTCGCCGACTTGTCCAGCTCGATGCCCGTGAATTGTCCGGCCAGCTTTACAGCTTCGTTCCCTTTGGCAGGCGCCGGATCCGTCGTGACCGCAACGTCCACCGAGGCGGGATCGACGGAAGATGCCGAGCCTCCCGAAGAACATGCGGTCAGCGCCGCAAACAGCACGAGAGCCAGCAGTACAGGAGTAATTCTAGAGATGGGATTCGATGTCATCATGCACCAGCTTTCCAAATTAAAGTTCTGCTCCTATCTTACCATCCCCGCCGGCCGCTTCGCATGCCTCCTACGGGCTATAGCTATGAACAACGAGTGAACATTGTCCGAATCGCCGCATTATGCCATGGATAAGCAAGGTCCGGCCGCAAATACTTCCCATGGCAGAAGTGCTCCAATCGCGGGATAGCGGCAGCGACTTTCGCCCAAGCTACTCATGAACCAATACTCCCATTTAGAAAGGATGTTTACGTTCATGAAGAAAGCAGGCCTGTTCGCAGCATTATTGACATGTTTCACATTGGCTTTCACGGCGCCGACCGCGGATGCCAATCGTTACGAGGGTATCGAGCCAAGCGGTAACGCCAATATGAACGCCACTCGCTACAATGGCACAGAAACGATCGGGGAAGAAATGCGGGAAGGCTACAACAACATGAAGACAGGCATGCAGCGCGCGACCAACCGGGTTGAATACGACGTCGAACGCGCCGCTAACAGCGTGGGGAACGGCATGAATCGCGCAACCAATCGGGTCGAGAACGGGGTCCGCACCTATGATACACGAAATGACAACGGAACGGTCAACAATCGTTACCGCGCCATGAACACGACAAACAATGGTTACCGCGCTACCGCGACGACGACAAACAATAATCGCGGCTGGAGCTGGGGCTGGCTAGGTCTGCTGGGCTTGTTTGGCCTTGCCGGCATGAGAAGCCGTGATCGGGAACGCGATCGGGCGTAATTAATGAAACGAAAGCCTCCATAACCGCGCAGCCGCGGTTATAGAGGCTTTCTTCCTTCATAATGCGTGCTTGTTACCGCTTGATGTGCTGCGGCTTAATCGTCGTGCGGGCGATTTCGTCGGCGATCGCGGAAATTTCGTCGTTCATTGCGATCGACTGCATCCCGTATTGGCCGCCGTTCCGATTCGCGCTTCGCACCCGTTCCACCAGCGAATCATCCGAGGTTACATAATAATCGTATTCCGGATATTGCCACAACAGCTGGGACATCACCTGCTTTTCGACGATACGGCGCTTGCCGGAATCGTCCACCGATAAGCCGACCACAACCGTGTCGCCATGTAACGCGACGATTGCTCCCTCGACACCCGGCACCTGCTCGGCGATCCGCGTCAATTGTTCGCTCCCAACCCTTGCCGTACCGTTCTGCGATCGTAAGCCAAGCGGACCTATTCCTTTCGTTGCTTCCGGGCTCCTGGCTTCATAGCCGTCTCTCCGCTCCGGCGCCGTATCGCCGCAGCCGCTTTGCAGCGCGAGAATACCGGATAGGAGCAAGACGTACATCCCGTTTCTCCAAGGCATCATGGATTCATCCACCTCCGTCGTATGCTCTTAACATTCGCAGAGAGGGATGGAAATTATACATGACTTTCCTTACATCCAAAACGGCTGTTTCTAATCCGCCCTAAGGCTTTTTAAATCCTGCGTAACTTTATCAACCATATGAACGAAGGAAGCAAGCTCCTCCGACAACGCCGCCTGATTGCGCGCTTGCTCCGAGGTCTGCTCCGACTCCCGCCGGACCTCTTTCAGCTTCTTGTCGATTTCCTCCAGCTTCTGCCCAATCCCCTCCATAGCGTTACGGGATGAAGCGGCCAGCTTGCGAACCTCGTTCGCAACGACTTCGAATCCGCGTCCGTGCTCGCCGGCCCGCGCCGCTTCGATCGCCGCATTTAGACCAAGCAGATGTGTCTGATCCGACAAGCCGCGGATAAGAATCCCCATCTCGCTAATGCCGTCAAGCTCGCCGCGCAGTTCCTCAAGCAAAATATGCGATTTATCTTGAGATTGCGAAGTCGATATCGCGGTCGTCGCAATTTGATTTGCGCCTTCGTCGAGCTCTGTTATCAATGATGCCAGCTCCTGCACGGCTCCCGTAACTGTCGTTAGCATGGAGGCACGGTCGTCTGCAAGATCCTGGATTTTGACCTGCTCGTGCATATTGTAGGCTTCGAGTACGAATTGCGAATCCAGATTGAACATCTTGGTCAGTGCGAACACGACCTGCTGCCACCGATCCGGCAAAGCTTGTCTCAACACATCGGTCGCGATATCCAGATATATCATGTAAGTACCCAAATACCAGTCCGTCGTAAGTCCAATTCGCGAGTGCACGGCTCCGATCCGGATCCGATTTTCAATGTAAGCGTCGTCAATCCCGCCGTCGGCAAGCGACAGCCAATAAACGCGCTGCGTTTCTTTTAATCTATCTACAGTGCTGACCCTTTCGATTATGGCAACCAGTTCCGGCTCTTTCCCAATCCTGTCGTAGAAGCGGTCGACGACTTGCTTGACGACTTCCTCGAAGATTGGCCGACAACCCTTCAACAATTGCAGATCCAACTCCGTAATTCCGGTAAAATCCAATTGTTTGCGACGTACAGCATTTACTTGTATCAATATACACGGCTCCTCTAATGTAGTGCGATCACTCCTATTATATCGGCATCCGGCAAACTTCTGTAGAGAATATTTGAAGATTAAGTTCAACTTTCTTGACGACGGACAGCCTCTACCCTCGCTTATGGAGAAGGTAAAGGCTGCGTATAGGAATATTAAATCGGAGAGGACTACTTATCGATTCAACAGGCTTCCCACATAGCGCAAGAGCTCATTCGCGCAGACCGGGCAATAGGAATGTTCGTCGATAAGCCGCTTCGATACCTCGTTAATGCGCTTAAGCTGGCTTTCATCCGGCGTTTTCGTCGATGTCGTAATCTTTACAATATCCTTCAGATCGGTAAACAGCTTCTTCTCCACCGCTTCGCGGAGACGTTCGTGACTTGTAAAGTCAAACTTCCTTCCCTTTCGGGAATAGGATGAAATACGAATAAGAATTTCCTCGCGGAACGCCTTCTTCGCGTTCTCCGATACGCCGATTTGCTCCTCGATGGAACGCATGAGACGTTCGTCGGGATCAAGCTCCTCTCCCGTAAGGGGATCCTTGATCTTCGCCCAATTGCAATATGCTTCGATATTGTCGAGATAATTCTCGAACAAGGTGCGGGCGGATTCCTCGAACGAATAGACAAACGCCTTCTGAATCTCCTTCTTGGCGAGACCGTCGTATTCCTTGCGCGCGATGGAGATAAAGTTTAAGTAACGCTCGCGTTCTTCCTTCGTTATGGATGGATGCTGATCCAGTCCTTCCTTTAAGGCGCGCAGCACGTCGAGCGCGTTAATGCACTGCATATCCTGCTTGATCAAGGCACTCGATATCCGGTTGATGACATAGCGGGGATCGATGCCCGACATGCCTTCTTCGGCATACTCGTTTTGCATTTCCTTCAAATCCGCTTCCTTAAAACCCTCGACCTCCTGGCCGTCGTACATCCGCATCTTTTTGACGATATCCATTCCCTGCTTCTTCGTTTCCTTCAGCCGCGTCATAATGGAGAAGATCGCGGCCGATTTCAGAGCGTGGGGCGCGATATGGATATGTCTCATGTCGCTCTGCGAGATCAGCTTGTCGTAAATCTTTTCTTCCTCCGACACCTTGAGATTGTAAGGAATCGGCATGACGATCATCCGGGATTGCAGCGCTTCGTTTTTCTTATTGCTGATAAACGCCTTGTACTCCGATTCGTTCGTATGAGCGATGATAAGCTCGTCGGCGCTGATGAGCGCGAAGCGGCCGGCTTTGAAGTTGCCTTCCTGGGTTAGGGAGAGCAGGTTCCACAGAAACTTCTCATCGCATTTCAGCATCTCCTGGAACTCCATCAGGCCCCGGTTCGCTTTGTTAAGCTCGCCGTCGAAACGGTAGGCTCGCGGATCGGATTCCGACCCGTACTCCGTTATGGTGGAGAAGTCGATGCTGCCCGTAAGGTCCGCGATATCCTGCGATTTGGGATCCGATGGGCTAAATGTACCTATACCGACCCGGTTGTCTTCCGATATAAAGACGCGTTCCACCATAACGGTTTCGATATGTCCGCTGTATTCCGTCTGGAGCCTCATTTGGCAGGACGGGCATAGATTGCCTTCGATCCTTACGCCAAGCTCCTTTTCGATCTCCTGCCTCAGCTCATGGGGAATGAGATGAAGCGGATCCTCGTGCATCGGACATCCTTTAATCGCATAGACGGCGCCACGCTGCGTTCTCGAGTAACGTTCCAGACCTTTTTTAAGCATGGTCACGATCGTCGACTTGCCGCCGCTGACCGGTCCCATCAAGAGAAGAATCCGCTTGCGTACATCCAGCCTCCTTGCGGCAGAATGGAAGTACTCCTCCACCAGCTTCTCTACCGCTCGGTCCAGACCGAATATTTCCTGTTCAAAAAATTTATAAGTCTTGCGCCCTCCAGCTTCCTCGACCCCGTACGATTCGATCATTTCATACACGCGCGAATGCGCGGTCATTGCCGGGGAGGGATCCTGCCTGAGAAGTTCAACGTATTCTTTGAAGCTCCCAGTCCATGCCAACCTCTCGCTCTCCGCCTGGTATTCGGATATTCGTTTGAAAATGTCCATGCCGTGTCTCCTCCCATCGCTTCCAATCTCCGCTATTCCTTCTCCGCTCGGGAAACATTTCCGCGCCAGCCGCCTTGTAGTCCATTTTTTTGTGAAGTATTAAATACCTATGCTTATTTCACCTGGAAATTGACCATTATTTTGTTCGCTGCTCCGCAAATAATCGACAAGTTGCCGCAAGCCCCTGTTATAATAAGGAGATACGCAGATGCCGGAGCCTGCCGGAAGGAGTTGGGTAATAATGGCAGTTATAAAGGAAGAGGAATTGTACCCTCCTATTAAACGTTATTACGAAGCGAGAGGTTATACGGTAAAAAGCGAGGTGATGCATTGCGACCTGGTCGCGATTCATCCCGAGCGCGACGACACAGTCATCGTCGAAATGAAAAAGACGTTCAACCTCGCCTTGCTTCTGCAAGGGGTTGAACGTCTTCGGCTCCACGCCGACGTCGTGCTGGCCGTAGAACGCAATCGCAAAAAAAGCGGCGCCGTCAATCAACGATTCGGCGACTTGACGGAGCTGTGCCGGATGCTTGGTCTCGGTCTGATGACCGTCACTTTCTATAAGACAAAAGCTCCCGTCATTGAAATGTTATGCGAGCCTGGCGATCCTCCTGTTCGAGGCGCAAGGCATCGCAAGCGTGATCGGCTGCTCACTGAATTCAGGGAACGCAGCGGCGACTACAACGTTGGCGGTTCCACGGGCCGCAAGCTTGTGACGGCCTACCGCGAGAAAGCTCTTCGCTGCGCATACGTACTGCAAGCGCGAGGTCCGTCGGCGCCGAAGGCCGTAGCCGCCGCGACCGGCTTCAGCCGCAGCGGCCAGCTCATGCGCGAGAATCATTACGGCTGGTTCCGCAAGATCGATCGCGGCGTATACGCCTTGCAGCCGCAAGGAGCGGAAGCGCTGACGCATTATGGCGACGTGCTGTCGCGCTGGATCGCCGAGACTAGCTTCGAACCGTGAATTCCCCGATCGCCTCGACCAGGCGTTCTACCCCTTGAACCGTCCGGGCTCCCTTGTTATGCGTGAAATTCAGCCGCGCCGTATTGCGCTTCGGCTCGCCGGCATAGAAGGAGATGCCCGGCACAAACGCCACGCCTTTCCCTACCGCGCATCGCAGCAAAGCCTCGGCATCCATTCCCTCCGGCAGATCTACCCACAGGAACATGCCGCCCTTCGGTTTTACCCATGTCAGATCAGACAATCCGCTCTGCTCCAACAGCGAGTGCATTTCCAGCATGCGATCGCCGTATTCCCTAGAGATCAGCGCGATGTGCGCGTCGAGATCAAAGCTTCTCAGCAGTTGACTTAGGATTTGCTGATCCATCGTGCTGGAATGCAGATCTGCCGCTTGTTTCGCTTTGGCCATCATCCTGATAACCCGGCTGTCGCCGATTGCCCAGCCCGTCCGAAGCGCCGGTGCTACCGTCTTGGAGAAGGTGCTCGTATAGATGACGGGATTGTTCTCTGCCGGACCTGCGATGGAGAACAACGAAGGATAATTCTCCTCGGACTTGAACTTGATGTCGCCATAAGGGTCGTCTTCAATAACGAGAAGGCCGTATTGCTTGCATAACGCAACCATACGCTTGCGGCGCTCCTCGCTCCAAACTTTGCCTGTAGGATTGCTGAATGTAGGAACAGCATACAGCAGCTTGGGTCCGTACTGCTTGATCAATGCTTCAGCCGCCTCGGGGATGATCCCTTCCTCGTCGGAATCGGCGGCGACAACCTGGAGACCGTGCAGAGCGAACACCTGCAGGCTGGCGAGATAGGTCGGTTTCTCTACTAAAACGATATCTCCCGGTTCCGTCAGTACGCCGATCAACAAATCGATGGCCTGCTGGGATCCCGTCGTCAAAATCATTTCATCAGGCGTAGCCGCCATGCCTTTGGCTGCCATACGGCCGCACAGCTGCTCGCGCAGCGGAAGAAAACCTTCCGTTAGTCCGTACTGAAGCGCCCCCGTTCCTGCCGTAAATACGCGATCAGCAGCTTCTCGAACGGCTTGTACGGGGAACAACTCTTCTGCCGGAAGCCCGCCCGCGAATGAAATCATATCTTTCCCTTGAGTCAGCTTCAGAATGTCGCGAACGGCAGATGATTTTAAGTTCGCTACATTTGTCGAAAATCGGTAATCCATCGATTATGCCCCTCTCCTGCATCTTTCGATAATTTTCTACATTACATTACTCATATCCTCTATGTTAACAATGTGTTCACAACTTTTAAAGTTTTCTTTTTCTCCACACTTGGTTATAATATCTATAGTTAACTGGAGGTGTCGATGGAATGCTTGGATTGAACTTTTGGATCGTTATCACCGTGTTCGTGTTGTTTATAGCCGCAATCTTGACGAGCTCATACAACGACGACAAAACCAGCGGGCTATAATGCGCTTTTTTTCCGCAAGTACGAATGAAGCTTCTGAACCAAGATCAGCTTGGCGCAGAAGCTTCATTTCGTTTGCGGGCATCGGCCGACAAACTTGCCGTTAGCGGCTATCGCTTGAGAAAGCCCATCTCTCCCATGCATCCTCCGCAAACGTATCTTTCCTTAAACTCTTGAACTTCGTTCATGGAACCGCAGAACACGCATTTTGGGCGGTACCGCTCCAGAATGATGTGATCTCCTTGAACGAATATTTCCACCGGATCGCCTTCGTTCATAAGATACCGCTTGCGCAACGACTTCGGAAGAACGATGCGTCCAAGCTGATCTACTTTCCTTACCACTCCTGCTGGTTTCATCAGTTTCACCTCTTTATGCCTGAATTTATAGTTTTGCGAAACTTTTGCGGACCACCACAATTAATTAATACGTTCGCTATTTGTACAGATTCGACGACAGAAACAAATTTCCTTCCCCTCAAATTAAGTTGGAATTTTCGAAAAATTAATCCAAACCAATGAAATTGTTTTGTCGCAAAGCTTCATATATGACAATTGCAACTGAATTTGACAAATTTAGGGATCTCACATGATCGGTCCTCATCGGCATCTTCATGCAAGTTTCCAGGTTTTCGTCGATCAATGATTGAGGCAGACCTTTCGTTTCCTTGCCGAACACAAAGAAGTCGCCATCCCGGTATTCGAAGTCCGTATAAAATCGGGTGGCACGCGTGCTCGCGAAATAGAAACGTCCTTCGGGATACAGCTCTCTAACCTCCTGGAAGGAATCATGGTACATAATTTGTACGGAATGCCAGTAATCAAGCCCAGCGCGCTTTAGCGTTCTGTCGTCCGTATCGAAGCCCAGCGGCCTGACCAGATGGAGGATCGTGCCCGTCGCCGCGCAGGTCCGTGATATATTGCCCGTATTCGCGGGAATTTCCGGTTCAACCAACACAATGTGAAATGCCATATGAATTGTTGCTCCCGTCTTCATACTAATCTGGTTAATTTAACATTCGCTTAACGTACCGTTAATCTTAAGCGAAATGTCGTCTCCCATAATGGTACTATAATTGGTGGCAAAGGAGACAAATTGATGCGAAAAAAAGTATTGGTCGTAGATGACGAACCATCTATCTCCATGTTGATCGAGTTCAACTTAAAACTTGCCGGCTATGACGTCAGATGCGTCGGCGACGGAGAGGCGGTATTCGATTTGCTCAAGCCTTTCCGCCCTGATCTGATCGTATTGGATCTTATGCTGCCCAAGATGGACGGCATTCAGGTATGCAGAGAGCTTCGCAAGCAAAATAACGCCGTACCGATCATAATGTTAACCGCACTGCAGGACGTCACTGACAAAATCGCAGGCCTCGACAACGGAGCCGATGATTATATGACCAAGCCATTTAGCCCTCAGGAGCTTATCTCCCGGATCGGAGCCTTGTTCCGCCGTTTGCAGACGCTGCCTGGAGCAACGGAAGAGACTATCTATTCCATCGGCAGACTTAATGTCCTTGCCGATCAACGCGAAGTGATGCTGGACGGCAAGCCGATCGAGCTGACGCCCAAGGAATTCGAGCTGCTGCTGTTCCTCTGCAAGCACAAGGGGAAAGTGCTCAGTCGCCAACAGCTTCTGCACGGCGTATGGGATTACCATTTCCTCGGCGATACTCGTATCGTAGACGTCCATATCAGCCATCTGCGGGACAAAATCGAGAAAAACGCAAGGACGCCGGAATATATTACGACCGTCCGCAACGTCGGCTACAAGCTCAACGGCCCTGCCATGACCGAAACCTCTTCGCTGGCCTGAACAATGTGCCGCATACGCGCCGAGACAAGGAAGCGCCCTCTCCTCGAACATTCGAGGGAGGGCGTTTCTTATTGTTTTTAGCCGTTGCGCTTCTGGAAGTCGGCCATGAACTGAGCCAGCGCCTGGCAGCTTTCCAACGGTACGGCATTATAAGTCGAAGCACGCAGACCGCCAACATCGCGATGCCCCTTAAGTCCAACGAAACCTTCCGCTTCCGATTGCTTAACGAACAGCTTCTCCAGCTCCTCGCTGCCCAAACGGAACGTAATGTTCATGAACGAACGGCTTCCCGTCTGAGCCGCGCCGCGATAGAAACCGCCGCTTTGGTCGATCGCGTCGTAGATCAGCTTTGTTTTGTCGCGGTTGTATTGCTCCAGTTGGCCAACCCCGCCCATGCCTTTAATCCAATTCAGCACAAGACCTACCATATAAACTGAGAAGGATGGCGGCGTATTGTAGAGCGAGCTTGCCTTGGCATGCGTATTGTATCTGAACATGGCAGGAATATCCTTTGGACTTTGTTCAACGAGATCGTCGCGAATGATGACAACTGTTACGCCCGATGGTCCCAGATTCTTTTGAGCGCCTGCATAGATGACGCCGAATTTGCTGACATCAATCGGCCTGCTCAGGATGTCGCTCGACATATCCGCAATCAGCGGGATATCGCCCGTATCGGGAAATTCATGGAATTGCACGCCGCCGATCGTTTCGTTCGAGGTCAAGTGCAAATAGGAAGCATCACTAGGAACGACAATTTCCGACAAGCTTGGCATTCTCATGTATTTGTCGGCTTCCGTCGAAGCCGCGACGACCGTCTCGCCAATAAGCTGCGCTTCCTTCATGGCCTTGTCCGCCCATGCGCCCGTCTTTACATATGCGGCAGGACGCCCCGCCTTCAACAAGTTCATCGGCAGCATCGCGAATTGCGTGCTTGCGCCGCCTTGCAGGAAGAGCACCTGGTAATTGTCCGGAATGCCGATCAATTCCTTCAACAGTGCCTGCGCTTCGTTGTTGACACCCTCGAACAGCGCGCTCCGGTGGGACATCTCCATAATCGACATTCCCGCGCCTTGGTAGTCAACGAATTGCTCTGCAGCTTGCTGCAGCACCTCCAGCGGAATTGCCGCCGGCCCTGCATTAAAGTTAAATGCTCTTGCCATCTTTCTCTCCACCCTTCAGCTTTGTACACGATATGGCTATAATAGCAAGTTTGAACCGCTCCTTCAAGTAAAAATGTCATGAACGAACCCCAAAGTCGAACAAAAACATTAAAAACGTCAAACATTATTCGGATTTGCACAAAACCTAACACCAAAAAACGAGCCCGCTCGGGCTCGTTTTTGGTGTTGCGAATATTAGCAGCCGAAGTACAGGCTGTACTCGTGTGGATGAACGCGAATAGATACGGATTTTGCTTCTGCGCGTTTTAATGCAACGTAGTTGTCGATGAAGTCTTGGGAGAATACGCCGCTTTCTGTCAGGAAGCCGGAATCGGCTTCAAGCGCGTCAAGCGCTTCGTCCAATGTGCCCGGAACGCTGCGGATTTCTTTTTTCTCTGCTTCTGGCAGATCGTAAATATTTTTGTCAAATGGTCCGTAGCCCAGAGCAACCGGGTCAAGGCCTTTTTTGATGCCGTCCAAACCGGCAAGCAGCATAGCCGCAAACGCGAGGTATGGATTGGCCGTGGAGTCCGGCGTACGGAACTCGATACGGCAGCCTTTAGGCGTTACCGCAGCAATCGGGATACGAACGGCCGCGGAACGGTTTCCTTTGGAGAATACCAGGTTAACCGGCGCTTCATAACCGGGAACCAGACGTTTGAAGGAGTTCGTGCTCGGGTTCGTAATGGCGATCAGAGCCGGAGCGTGGTACAAAACACCTGCGATGTAGCTCATGGCGAGCTTGCTCAGGTTTGCATATTCTTTGTTGTCGTAGAACAGCGGCTCGTCGCCGTTGAAGATCGACGTATGAACGTGCATGCCGCTGCCGTTGTCGCCGAACAGCGGTTTCGGCATGAATGTTGCCACTTTGCCCCACTGGCGGGCTACGTTGTGAACGATATATTTGTATTTCATCAGGTTGTCTGCTGTTTTGGTCAGCGTATCGAAGCGGAAGTTGATCTCGGCTTGGCCGGCAGTAGCAACTTCGTGGTGATGACGCTCAACGCGAAGACCCGTTTCTTGCATCAGGCGAACCATCTCGCTGCGGATATCTTGCTGGGAGTCCACTGGTGCGACAGGAACGTAACCGCCTTTAACAGGAATCTTGAAGCCCAGGTTGCCGCCCTCTTCTTTGCGTGCCGTGTTCCAAGCCCCTTCCTCGGAATCAACCGAGAAGAAGGAAGTGTTCATCGAGCTTTCGTAACGTACATCGTCGAAGATAAAAAATTCGGATTCAGGCGCGAAGAATGCTGTTGTACCGATACCCGTTGTTTGCAGGTATTCTTCAGCTTTCTGAGCGATGCTGCGCGGATCGCGCTCATAACGCTTGCCGTCTGGAGTGTAGATATCGCACATTACATTCAAAGTTGGATGGCTCGTGAATGGATCAACAAATACGGATTCCGGGTCAGGCATCATAACCATATCGGATTCTTCGATACCGCGAAAACCAGGGATCGAGGAACCGTCGAAAGCTACGCCGTTTACGAACGTATCTGCGTCCACCTCTGTAGAAGGCAACGTAATATGATGCGCGCCACCGGCAAGGCTGATAAAGCGGAAATCGACAAACTGGATGTTATTTTCTTTAATTTGATCCAAAACCTTTTGAACTGACATCTAAACTTCCTCCATTTCCGAACATTAACTTGTGTTTTAAAGACGAACGTTCAACAATCGCTCCAAACCATGTCGTAATTATAAAACTACCTTTTCTCTCCGTCAATACTTATGTCAGGTATTTTTTATCGCAATGTGAGGAATACTCACAAGTTTAAATTTCTGTTCACAAAACGGCTTTTAAATGCAAAAAAAGAACGCATGGCCATCTCTGCCATACGTTCCGAATCCTTCTATTTAATCCATTCTACAAAAGCGTCTGCGGGAGCTTTATCCGTTGCGAACTCTTTGCCCACAAGGGGAGCCAGTTGCTCCAGCTCCTTTAACAGCTTCGCGAATTGATCCGGGAACAGCGACTGAACGCCATCGCCCGTCATGGAGTTATCGGGATCCGTGTGCATCTCGATAATAAGCCCGTTCGCTCCCGCGGCAACGGAGGCTTTGGACATCGGCTCTACCAATTCGCGTCGGCCCGTGCCGTGGCTCGGGTCGGAAATGACGGGAAGATGGCTAAGCGATTGCAAGACAGGGATTGCGGACAGATCCAGCGTGTTGCGGGTGTATGTCTCAAACGTTCGGATTCCCCGCTCGCACAACATGACGTTAGGATTGCCGCCGGCAAGAATGTATTCCGCCGCGTTCAGGAACTCGTCGTACGTGGAGCTGAAGCCCCGCTTGAGCAGCACCGGCGTCTGAATCGTGCCCAGCTTGCGAAGCAGATCGAAGTTTTGCATATTGCGCGTGCCAACCTGCAGGATGTCGGCGTATTCTGCGCAGATGTCCACGTATTCCGGCGTCATGACCTCCGTGATCGTCAGGAGACCGTGTTTCTTGCCCGCCTCAGCCATCATGATGAGCCCTTCTACGCCAACGCCCTGGAAGCTGTATGGCCCTGTTCTGGGCTTGAAGGCGCCGCCCCGCAGTACTTGGCCGCCTGCGGCCTTGACCAATCTTGCGATCTCGTCGATCTGCTCCGGCGACTCCACCGCGCACGGACCGCCCATAATGACAAGATTGCTGCCGCCGATCTTGACGCCTTTAATATCGATGACCGTATCGTCCGGATGGAAGTCACGGCTAGCCAGCTTATACGACTTGGAAATTTTGATGACGTTCTCTACGCCCTGCATGGAGCGCAGATGCTCTGCAAGCGTAGGCATCGCATTGCCGATGATTCCGATAACCGTCCGATCCGTCCCTTTGGATACATGAGCCTGAACGCCTGTATTTTCGATATAACGAACGATCTCACCTATTCTTTCGTCCGATACGCTGTTCCTAGTAATAACTATCATCGCCATCTCTCCTTTTTAGAGGAAATTCAAAAATTCCGATTTCCATCACGAAGTTTTTCATGAAGCATATCCGACATCGAATCTTGAATTCAGCCGAACCTTCCGTTTCTCACGTAGCGCTGCTACGCTCCGATACTCAGTTTCTAGCTTCATCCAACCTTCTCGGTGCTGAAAACCAAAATTTTTGAATCTCATTTTAATTTTTATAAACCATCCATGAAACTAACTTAACGCTTTCGCACTTAAAAGCTTTTAGGCTTTTAAGCTTTTATGCTTTTAATCGCTAAAGTAAATATACAGGATGGGACGACGTTTCGTCAACCCCTGTCGTAAATCTTTATTTTAGCAAAGAAAGCGGCAAGCGACACCGTAGTGCCCTCGCCGCCTCTCCACATCCCGTTATTTCGCCACTGAAGCGGATTCCGGGCTGCCGCCGCTTTCGTTACTCGACTTGACGCGCACGTTCGGAAGCAGCTTGTTCATATTCACCGTCCTGTTAATCTCCCACGTGGAAGGATCGCGGTAATCGAACTGCTCCAAATAAGCGATCACTTCCTTCGTAATCGGAGTCGGCGTGGACGCTCCCGAAGTAACGGCTACTCGATCCAGGCCGTCCAGCCATTCGCGCTTGATCTCGCTGACGTCCGATACGCGATAGGCCTTGACGCCCGCGATCTCCTCCGACACTTGCGCAAGACGGTTGGAGTTGTTGCTGCGCGGATCGCCGACGACGATGCATAGCTGGGCTTCGCCCGCCTGTCCGGCCACCGCTTCCTGCCGAACCTGAGTAGCAAGGCAAATCTCGTTATGGATCTCTGCATGGGGATACTTCTCCTGCAGCCTCTTCATAATATGGCGAATATCCCATTGCGACATCGTCGTCTGGTTCGTAATAATGACTTTTCCTTCGGGCACTGCCAACGATTCGATCTCTTCTTCGCGTTCGATGAGATGGACAAGATCCGGCGCGACGCCGATGGCGCCCTCCGGCTCGGGATGGCCCTTCTTGCCGATATAAATAATATGATAACCTTCCGCCGTCTTCGCGCGAATCAAATCATGGGTCCTGGTTACGTCGGGACATGTCGCGTCCACTACGGTCAGCCCTTTCGCTCTCGCGCGCTCGCGTACTTCGGGAGAGACTCCGTGCGCCGTAAAGATGACGGTTCCTTCCTCGATCTTCTCCAATATTTCCAGTCGGTTCGCGCCGTCAAGGGTGATGACGCCCTCCCGCTCGAATGCTTCCGTTACATGCGCATTATGCACGATCATGCCAAGAATATAGATGGGTCTGGGCATTTCCAAATTTTTGACCGTCTGCAAGGCGATGACCATCGCGTCGACGACGCCGTAACAATAGCCGCGAGGCGAGATTTTCACAATTTCCATGCTGCACCTGCTTTCTGCGGACCCCTCTGGCCAACCGTTCACTAGTTTCTGAGGTTAATCCTCATCAAGGTCCGTTCCCCCCATTATAGACGAATTAGACCTTGGGGAAAAGTCTATCGGCAGCCAAATGATAAACGTTGTGCCGGCCTGCTCCAAAGTGGTGACTTCAACGGATCCGCCATGCTCATCGAGAATCCACTTGGCGATCGACAGACCCAGACCCGTGCCGACCGTCACCCCGCGAGATTCGTCTGCACGATAGAAACGATCGAAGATATGCGGTATCTCATCCGGATTCATCCCGATGCCGGTATCGCGAACCATCCAGCCCACATGTCCCTCTCTCCGTACCGAGCTCAGCTCCACATGGCCGGACGGCGTATACTTAAATGCATTCTCGATAAATATAAACAGCAGTTGCTGAACATAATCGTGATTTCCGTATACGGCGACATGATCCAGCTTCGACAGATCGCCGACCTTCCACTCCGCATTGCGAGGCAATAAGGCTGCACGGCGAGCGACATCCTCGGTCAGCGCTCTCAACTGCAGCAATTCCTTTTCCATGACATAACCTGCATCCGCTCTTGCCAGCGCGAGCAGATCATTAACGAGCGTGCTCATGCGCTTAGTCTCCGCAGAGATGTCCGATATGGCCTCGGTAGAGATGCCGAAGTGCTCCGACGAAAGCGGTAGTGCAGAAGCTGCCTCGGCTCCGCTGCCGCTCTCCAGCTTCGCCTGGCTCCACATCTTCTCCAGCAGGTCGATATTGCCGCGAATCGTCGTCAGCGGCGTTCGCAGCTCATGCGACGCATCGGATACGAACCGGCGCTGCACTTTATAGGCGTCGTCAAGCTCGTTGTAAGCCCGCTCCAGACGGGATAACATTTTATTAAGCGTATCTACCAGCGTTCCGATCTCATCCTGAGGGCCGCCTTCCGGTATCCGGACGCTTAGGTCGGAGCCCTTCTCGATCTGGCGAGTGGCCGTAATGACCCGTTCGATCGGCCTCAGCGCCTGTCTGGCGATAAGCAGACCTACGGTGAAGGCGATTAGCACGACGGCAACGGACAGAAAGATCAAAATCGTGCGCAACCCGCTCATTTGTTTGTCTTCGTTGAAGGTGAAGGCTCCTACTTGAAGTAGCCCAAGTAGCTTACCTTTCTCCAATGTCTTTTGATAAGTAATCATTTTATACTTATTCTTTCCAATCGTTACATGAGTCACCACAAACCCGTCCTGCGGACTGGATTGGACCTCTGGATAAGGAATAGATACATTGCCTAGCTGTCTCAGATTGCTTGAACCGGTAATTACGCCTTCCTCATAGTTCACAAGCTGCAGGTACATACTTTTCTCTAAAATGCTAGGCAATTCTGATATAGATTGATAGTTCAAATCCAAAGACAATCTCCCTTGCGTAACCGTTCCGTGAACGCCAAGTCTTTCCGCCGTCGACTTCAACTGACTCTTCACGTCCGCGTAAGTATTCCAATTCATGAACACATACAAGCTGATTCCGAACACAAGCAGCGTCGCCGCCAGAAGTCCCGAATACCATAATGTCAGGCGAAGCCGAATGGACATGCGTTATCCCGCCTCTCCCCTCAGCACGTAGCCCGTGCCCCGAACGGTTTGGATAATTCGTTTCCCTCCGCCTTCCTCCACCTTCTGGCGAAGCATCGCGATATAAACCTCCAACACGTTAGATTCGCCGCTGAAGTCGAAGCCCCATATTTTCTCCATGATGGCATCTCTCGTCAGCACCCTGCGCGGATTCTGCATAAAAAACAACAGCAAGTCGTATTCCTTGCTGGTCAGTTCAATCCGCCGGCCGCCTCGAATAGCCTCGCGCGCGTCCATGTCGAGCACGAGATCCTCGAAGCTGAGTCGGCTGCCGGTATCCTCCAGCTTGTCGGACTTTCTGCGAAGCAACGCACGTACCCGCGCAAGCAGTTCCTCCAGAGCGAACGGCTTCACGAGGTAATCGTCGGCCCCGATGTCCAGCCCCTTCACCCGATCCGTAATATCATCCTTGGCGGTCAACATCAGAATCGGCACGGCGCTGCCGCCCTCCCGCACTCGCCGACAAACTTCCCAGCCGTCAATCTGCGGCATCATTACATCCAGTATTAGCAGATCCGGATCGATGCCGAGCAACGTCTTTAGCCCTTCGGCGCCATTTGCCGCCGTCGTGACCTCATATCCTTCGAATGCCAGGCTTCTGCGCAGCATTGATATAATTCTTTCGTCGTCATCCACAACCATAATATGAGATCGCATCATACTCCAGCTCCCTTCCTAACGCGCGTTTGCAGCAAAAAACGCAGAGTTCTGACTCTCTGCGCTTCTTGCCTGCCATTCAAACCATCGTTGCTGCCGTGGATTACTGCGTAACTCCGAACTTGTTTTTATCGCCAATCGTAATCTCGAGATCCATCTTCTGGCCTTGGCGGATAATATTGAACTGAACCTTCTCGCCAACCTCGCGTTTCTTAATCTCTTCGATGAGCGAGGTAGTCGTCGCATATTTCTTACCTTCAACGCCCACGATCAAATCATATTGCTTCAGATCGCCGAGATAAGCCGGAGAATTGTAATAGACGCTTTGGACCAGCGAACCTTCCGACTCCTCGATCCCCAGTTGTTTTGCATAGTCTTCCGTCATGTCCCTAAGCTCGGCGCCGATGAAAGGAACCGGCTCCTTCGGAATTTCCGTATTGTTTTTCAGGTTATCCAACACTTCATTGATCGTGCTTGTCGGAATCGCGAAGCCGATGCCTTGCGCCTGCGAGCTGACGGCCGTATTGATGCCGATAACCTCGCCCTTTACGTTGAGCAGCGGACCGCCGGAGTTGCCGGGGTTGATCGATGCATCCGTCTGGAGCAAGTGTTTGTAATTGCGTTCGCCCTGCTGGTCTTGAATGTCGATTGGTCTTTCCTTGGCACTAAGCACGCCTACCGTTACCGTATGATCGAAGCCGTAGGGATTGCCGATCGCCACGACCCAATCGCCGATGTTGATGTCGTCGGAACTGCCCATCGGCAGCGTAGGAAACGCTTTGTCGCCTTCAACTTTAATGACGGCAAGATCCAGATCATAGCTGGAGCCTAGCAGCTTCGCCGTAAACGGCTTGTCGTAACCTTGCACCGTAACCCGAATTTCATCCGACTCGCCGATTACATGCTGATTCGTGAGAATGTACCCCGTTGATTCGAAGAAGAAACCCGTACCGATGCCCGTCTGCTGCATCTGGCTGTCTTGTCCGTTCTGCTCCTCCTTTTGCTGCGGCGACGTGTAGTTGTCGCCGAAGAACTGACGGAAGAACGGATCGTCCAGCAGACTGCCGCCGCCTCCGCGCGATTGCACTTTCGTGAACGTCTCGATTTTCACGACCGCCGGACTCGCCGTCTCGAACAATTGCGCGATATTGTCGGGGCGAGCAGCAGCAGTGGAAAGTCCCGAGCCTGCTCCTGCCTGGGCGGACTGGCTCGCGCCGTTGCTCTCCGTCTGTGTCGTCACCACCTCGTTCGACGTAAACCAATTGCGGACGTCGGCCGTATACATCAAGCCTCCGACCAAAATGACACCCGCGAGGAAGGAAGCGAACACCGCCTTGAACGAGGTTCCGGTTTTCTTCTCCTTCTTGGCCTGCCACCCGTTCTTGCCTCCGCCATGGGATGGCGTGAACGGCCTGAGCTGCGTTGGCTGCGGAGGTTGTGCCGCAGCTGGCCCGCTATCCGTTGCGGAACCGTAACGATCGGATGCCGCGCCGCTCTCTCTAGGCTCGTAATCATAAGACGAAGCCGGAGTAGAAGAATCAGAAGCGCCGGGGTCGTTAGACATTGGCCCGTAAGAGTAATAATAGGCCGGCTTTGATTCGCGGGGGCCCTCCGGTTCTACCTTAGGACCGCGATCCGCCCCTATCCCCGAGTCTGAATCGTTTTTGCTATAAGTGTCGCCGGGCTCATCGCTGCGTCCCCGGTTGTCGGAAGAAAAAAACTCATCATACCCTTTTTTGTTTTGATCATCCATTGTCGTTCTCCTCCATCCCGTTACTAGGTACTTGTTATAAAATGAATATTCGTTTTGTTATTTCTATCATGCACATTCTACCTTAAAACAAACTTAAAAACACCTGAATTCTAGATAATTTTCGTTTTGAAAAACCATTATTATTAATGTTTTCGCGAAGGGGAAGCATAGTCGCTAACCCGGATAATCCCTGTAATCGAGGTTGAAATAGAAAAAACTCCCTATCGACTCGATAGAGAGCTCTGCTTTAGAAGGGAATAGCGCCCTCCACCTCGCGCATGACAGCTTCGCCGCGTTCCACCCAGCGAGGCTCGATATCGGCATCCGGGTCGATCGGCGATTGGAATTGGTCGAATACCGCCCCTACGACGCGTACGGATGCTTCCGGATCATTGCCTTCATTGTAGAGATGCCTCAAGACGTAAGGCTGTTGAAACTGTATCTGCGCGTTGTTCTCCGACAGCTCGCTGTCGATATTTCCATCGATCACCTGGAAAGGGATTCGCAGCCAGACCTTATTCTCACCGTCGAGAGCGCGGTCGAACGAGCCATGATCGTAGTCCCAGTTGCCGCCGAGCGTAAATTGTCTATCCGTAAGCAGCGCCTGAATTTCCGTAAATTTTTTCTCCTGGCCTTCTACGGTGGAAGAGATTGGTATCATGACATTACCCTCCATCATTTGGTTCCTGCTTGTGGGTAGTATGTCCAAGCATGCTTGCCGTTATGTGTTTTTGGCCCAGCCTTTGCGATGGGCGAGGACGGCAAGCTGCGTCCGATCCTCCAGCTCGCATTTCATCAGCAGATTGCTGACATGGGTTTTCACCGTCTTGATGCTGATATGAAGCTCTTCTGCAATCTCCTTGTTGGATTGCCCATCCGCTATAAGAAGCAGCACTTCTTTTTCGCGCTCCGTCAGCTCCTCGTCGCCAGTCTGCGCATTGCGTTGGCGAAGTCCTCTTGTCAGCGCCTGGGAGACGTCCGCGGTCATGACCGGCATTCCTTTAAACGCTCCGTTAATGGCGTAGATCAGCTCTTCGGCGGATACCGTTTTGAGCACATAACTGACCGCTCCCGCTTCGATGGCTCCATATACCTTGTCATCCTCCAGGAAGCTGGTAAGCATGACGATCTTCATAGAAGGGTAAGTCGCCATAATGCTCCTAGTCGCTTCTATTCCATCCATCTCCGGCATCATGAGGTCCATTAAAATAATATGAGGGCGATCTTCTTCGCTCATGCTCTTGAGCTGGTTAATAGCCCCAACGCCGCTTCCCGCCTCAGCAATCACTTCAAACTTCGGCTCCAGCATCAAATACGTGCGAAGGCCGATTCGAACCATATCGTGGTCGTCTACAATCATAACTTTAATGTTTTCCGCCGCGCTCATCGAATTTGCTCACCTCGGTATATTTTCGGTATCGTAACCCGGACTCTTGTTCCGCTTCCCAGCTTGCTGATGATTTCCGCCGCTCCGCCGAGCTTCTGCGCACGTTCTTGCATAGTAGAGAGGCCGTAAGAGCCTCGCCTTACTTCATCCGCCTTAAAGCCGGCGCCGTCGTCGGATAACATCATGACGACCTGCCGCTCCGTATCGCTTAGCGTCAATGTGCAATTATTCGCCTTGGCATGTTTGACGACATTGGCCATCGCTTCTTGCACAATAAGGAACAACTGATGCTCCTTCGCCTCGCTAAGCTGATCGTTGAGCCTCCATTCCAGCAAGCCTTGCAGCTTGTTCTGCCTGCAATAGTCGGGAAACCACTTATCGAGCGCCTCTTGCAGCGTCTTGCCTTCCAGCTCCATAGGGCGAAGCTGAGCGATGAAGTTGCGCATCTGCTTCTGGGCAAGATTAGACATCTCGATCAATTGCTCCAGCACGGACGCCGCCCGCGCAGCATCCGCCTCCAACAGCTTGGGCAGAGAGGAGGCGCACATATGGATGGCAAACAGCTGCTGGCTGACCGTATCGTGAAGATCTCGCGCCATCCGCTTCCGCTCTTCCAATACGGCCGCCTCGTTGGAAGCCGATTCCGTCAATACCTTTTCTTCGCCAAGCTGTTGAAGCAGCTTCATCTTTTCTTCCATATTTTTGGAAAGTTCATTAAACTCTCTGTACAGTTGGACGAAGGAGTTCGATCCATTTTCGGGTATGCGAACCTCGTAATTGCCGTTGACCGCTTGCTTGATCGCGAGGAATAATATATCCAGACGCCCGCCGAAGCGCTGCGCGGCCCAATAGCCAAACGCAGCGCTCACAAGAATGACGATGATGATTGCCCCGATCTTCAGCTCCGCATGACCAAAATAATCTCCCATGAGATTCCAGAATAGAACAGCCGCCAGCAACGAAACGGAGGAAGCCAGGACGAACATGCCGACCAGCTCCCACTTCCCGCTTCGCAAAAATCGAACCATCATCTCGTTGTCGTCACCCCACCTTAATAACGCGGGTATCGCCGATGAAAGTGCTGACGACCAGCTTAATCTTTTTGTCCGACTCGGAATATTTAGGGGATTTCACGTTCACGTTCGTGAACAAGCCGCCTTCCTTCTGTCCAAGCACCTTTACGTCACCGATGAATGCAGAGGAGACAACCTGAATGCCAAGCTCGTAATCATTGGGCACGTATACCTTTACATCGCCGATAAAGGAAGAAATGTTGACTTTCGTCTCGCCGTAAGGAATATCAGCCTTCGTCAGATCCAGTACCGTGTCGCCGATAAAGTGGGAAATATTGAGCGGCTTGAGCTCCCAATAATCCTGGCCCATATGGATGTCGCCGATGAAACCGGATCGATTCATCACATTGGGGTCGCTGTGATTCCACCACTCCACATGATCCCGCTGTCCTTGATTCCAGCAATCCTTCTTTCTGCCCTTCTTATTGTCATATCCGTCGTATTGGCTATGACGCTCGCCATCGCGATAGCAGCCCGAAGCGCGTTGCTCGCGAGCATGCTCGCCATGGTGCGGAACACTCTGATCTTCCGACGGACGAAATCCCTTCTCCTCCGCTTTGGGCGGGGGAACGACCGTTGGATCGGGATGCAGCGGGGGCGCAGGCGGGACATCCTCCGGATTTTTGCCGTATGGACGAAAAGAGGTCCAGTCGCTCTCGGGAGGAGCCTTCCGCTTCGGCTTTTCCGGCTTCCAGATCATACGGAAACCTACGATGATGACGATGATGGGAACCAGGAACGGCACAATGTCGCCAATCGACCAAGTGAACCATTGCAGGTTGTTGCCCAGGAAGACGAATCCGATGAGCAGCATGACCGCCCCCCACCAGCCGGAGCCTCCGTGGAAGCGGCCGCTAAGCAGTTGGGCCACCCCGAAATACATCAAGATGCAAGGCCAATAAGTAGAAAACAGCTCGCCTATACTAATACTCTCGAAAGGGGCTACCCCCAGTTGGCGAAGCAGGAAGAACAATCCAACCGCAACTACGATCAAGCCGGTAAACAGCCGGCCGGCGAAATTACCGTTCATTCCGCACAACTCCTTATGCATGTAACATAGTTTAATCATTTGTAAACCCAGTATAACGTATCCTCCGACGATCAAGTAGGGACGACCGGTTGAATTTCATCTCCGTCTCCAGACCGAGGGACTGTCACACAATGGGAAAGAACCGTTATACGGGGAGACAGCCGCCGGAGCACATAGGCTTCGGCGGCTGCAATAAATGAAGCTTGAGTTAGATGAGTTATAGCTACCGGACCGACATATCCGCGCCGATCACGCCGACAACTTGTCCGCTGCCATCGCGGATCGGCACGGCTACCGTCACGCACAACTGCTTGGATATAGCGGAGACATAAACTTCGGAATGGAACGGCTGACCGGCTATCGCCCGCCTCCACCATTCTCTGTTTTTCGCGTTAAGCAGTCCAGCCTCAGGAAGCGAGAAAATAAAGGAGCCATCCCCGCGGTTGGACCAGATGGCCTCGACGTCTGTTCGCGAAGCCAGCATCGCGGTCAGCTTGCGTTCATGCGCTGCTTCGTCCAGCGCGGCGAGCTCCGGATCCGCCGCCGCACCGCTTAGCCATTGCTGTACGCCCGATATATTAACAGCTTCCGTGCTCCCGGAGCGCTTGATACCGATCCTTTCCACGGCTGTCGACAGGGCGGCGGAAGAGCGGCCGAGATTTACCCTCACCCGATCGAGCTTGCGCACCTGCTCTCGCTGTTTGTTCGCAAGCGCCAGCGTCTCGTCGACGCTGTTAATCGTTTCATTGACGGAGTTCACAACGTCCTTAAGCATTGCGGTAGAGCCGTTCATATGTATGGTCTGCTCGCTGCTGGCGGTGGCTGTTCGGCTAACCAGCTCGTCCACTTCCGTAATCTTCATAAAGATGGCGTCCATCCGCTGCTTGTTGACAGCCATCTCCGAGACGCTGCGCTCCACGGACTGCTTCTCGCGGTCGACGGCTTCGACGACCTGCTTGACCCCGCCTTCGATCTGCTCCACCATGCCGGTGGACCGTTTGACGGCATCCGCGCTTTGTTCGGCCAGCTTCTTGATCTGTGAGGCAACAACCGAGAAACCTCTGCCGTACTCCCCGGCATGAGCGGCTTCGATGGAGGCGTTAAGGGCTAGCAGGGAGGTCTGGGACACGATCTCGTGTATGAGGGCATTGATCTCGTTAATCTGTGACGTATGCTGAATAAGCTCCAGGATATGTTGCCCCATCGTTGCATTTTGTCGCTTAAGTTCATTCATGGCTTCATCGGTGTCAAGCAACGAGCGGCAAACGTCCAGCACAACTTCCTTCGTCTCCTTGCTCTTTTCGTTTAGATGCAAGGAAGCGCCGCTGATCTGCCCTGCTGCGGAAGCGACCTCCTGCAAGGAGGTGAACGCCTCCTCAATCCTGCTCATCGCGACGGAACTGGATAATCTGAGCTTTTGCTCCTGCGATTGCGAAGCGTCGGCAATAGACGTTAGTTGATCGATTGCGCCGTCTACCTCGTCAACCGCTGCCGTCAGTTGATCGGATATGACTACCGATTCATGGAGCAATATTTTCATTTGGTCCTGCTTGGCGTCTTGGGAGTTAACGGTTGAACCCTTGGTGAACCAGCTTGCCGTTCGCATCCTTCTTCACCGCGCTTTCGTCGAATTATTGGATAGAGAATTAACCGATGTAAGATTTCCCTACATTATATCCCTGTTTTCGACAATTGAAAAGAAAAAAGAGGCGCCGCAGGGGCTCCTCTTTCGTTTCTTTCATCATGTGCGCGGCCGGTAACGGCCTATCGCATGTTATTGGTTTTGTTGATTTTGCTGATTTTGTTGATTTACTTTTTGGTTTGCTGCTTTGCTGTTGGCAGCTTTAGCCTGATTTAACTCTTCAGCGAATTCAGCATCGAACTGATTGTTTTGAACTTGACCTTGACCTTGAGCGGCATTATTGTTTTTGTTTTTAGCCATTGTATTCACCTCCCCGTCCAAGTTTAGTATGGCTTCGCCACCGCAAACTATGCAGTCGTTAAGACTCCAAATACGCTTGCGGAATCGGCTTGCCGACTTGAACGGCTTGATTGATGCTGTGCAGCCAGGACTCCGTCAACTTGCCATTGCCCCGTCTCAGCACCTGTACGCTGACACTCCGCTTCCCCCACTGTTCGTACACTTCCTTGATGGTCTCGAAATACAGATCGATACGCTTGCCCTTGATTGCCGAGCCCGTATCCGCCACGACGCCGTAGCCGTAGCCCGGAATATAAAGCAGCGTGCCAATCGGGAACAGTTTGGGATCCGCCGCGATGGTAGATACCTGGTCCCTTCGCACCTTCACGCCTGAATATGTGATGCCATAGCCGGGGTGTCCCGGACGTTTGCCCGTCGATTCCACGCCTGCCGTGTAGCCTGTCGCAACCACTTCGATCTCGGCCGGCGCCGCGCTTGCCGGTAGAGCAGCAATGGTTGAGGACCAGACAACAACGACGGCAAGCCATACGAGAACGCTCCTGCGAGCCCATCTTAACCATAACAAAAAGCTTGTAGCCATCGGGATACTTTCCTCCTCAGAGGTAAGATTGCCCCAATGGCACAAGCTTTATTCGCTAATGTTTGGTTACTCCTTGGACGAAATTTGTCCTTTTAGCAAAGCGACGAGCTCAGATGTCGGCATCGACCCGATATCGCCTTCTCCGCGTTTCCGCACCGATACGGCTTCGGCTTGCATTTCGTTATCGCCTACAACGAGCATATAAGGAATTTTCTCCAGCTGCGCTTCCCGAATTTTGTAGCCCAGCTTCTCGTTGCGCAGATCGCTTTCGACGCGAATGCCGCCAAGTTGAAGCTGTTCTTCCACCTTGCGCGCATACGCCTCGTAAGCCTGCGATACCGGGATCACCTTCGCTTGAACAGGCGACAGCCAAAGCGGCAGCGCGCCAGCGAAGTTCTCGAGCAGGAACGCTGTCATACGCTCCATCGTACTGATAATGCCCCGGTGAATAACGACCGGACGGTGTTTCTTGCCGTCATCGCCGACGTATTCCAGCTCGAACCGCTCAGGCAGCAGGAAGTCCAGCTGCGCCGTGGACAGCGTCTCTTCCTTGCCCAGCGCCGTCTTGATCTGAACGTCAAGCTTCGGACCATAAAACGCCGCTTCGCCTTCCGCCTCAAAGAACGGAAGCTCAAGCTCTTCTACTACCTCGCGCAGCATACGCTGAGACATCTCCCACATTTCGTCGTTCTGGAAGTACTTCTCGGTATCTTGAGGATCGCGGTAAGAGAGACGGAAGCGGTATTCTTTGATGCCGAAGTCCTCGTACACCTTGCGGATCAAACCGACAACGCGCGCGAACTCTTCCTTGATTTGGTCGGGTCTGCAGAAGATGTGGGCGTCGTTAAGCGTCATCGCGCGAACGCGGTGCAGGCCAGTCAAAGCGCCCGACATCTCGTAGCGATGCATCGTGCCCATCTCGGCGATCCGGATCGGCAGATCGCGGTAGCTGCGCATGTCGCTTTTAAAGACCATCATATGATGCGGACAGTTCATAGGGCGAAGGACCAGTTCCTCGTTGTCCAGCGCCATCAGCGGGAACATGTCCTCGCTGTAGTGCTCCCAGTGACCGGAGATCTTGTACAATTCCACGTTGGCAAGGACAGGCGTGTACACATGCTGGTAGCCCAAGCTTTCCTCGAGATCGACGATATACCGCTCCATCGTTCTGCGTACCTTGGCGCCATTAGGTAGCCACAGCGGCAAGCCTTGACCTACTTCGCGAGAAAACGTGAACATCTTCAACTCGCGGCCCAGCTTGCGGTGATCGCGTTTTTTCGCTTCCTCCAGGAAATGGAGATGCTCGTCAAGCTGAGCTTTCTTAGGGAACGCCGTTCCGTAGATACGCTGCAGCATCTTGTTCTTGGAGTCGCCGCGCCAGTAAGCGCCTGCGATGCTCAGCAGCTTGAACGCCTTGATGCGTCCTGTAGACGGCAGGTGCGGACCACGGCACAAGTCGAAAAATTCGCCCTGATCATACAGCGTAATCTCGGCCTCCTCCGGCAAGTCGCGGATCAGTTCCAGCTTCAGATTATCTTCCAGTTTTGTAAAGATCGCCAGCGCTTCCTCGCGGCTGACGACACGGCGGCGGATATCCAGGTTTTCGTTTGCGATTTTGTTCATTTCCTTCTCGATACCAGCCAGATCCTCCGACGACAGAGTCTGCTCCATGTCGATATCGTAGTAGAAGCCGTCCTCGATCACCGGTCCGATGCCAAGCTTCACGGCTTTCTCGCCGTAGATGCGCTTTAACGCTTGCGCCAGGAGATGCGCCGTGCTGTGACGGTACACTTCAAGGCCGTCCGCGCCGTCAAGCGTCACGATCTCAATCGCAGCATCCTGCTCCAACTTCGTATAGATGTCGACGACTTTGCCGTCGAGCTTGCCGGCTACGGCGTTTTTCTTCAGTCCAGGGCTAATGGAGCCCGCGATGTCTTCGATGGAGGAGCCTGCTTCGTATTCGCGCACGGCCCCGTCCGGGAACGTTACTTTAATGCTCATGTTCAACTTCCTTCCGGATTCTGATAGGTATCAAGCATGGCAGTACGCCGACGCGCACAAAAAAAGCACCGCATCCCGCATAAGGGACGAGTGCTTGCGCTCGTGGTTCCACCCTACTTCGACCATTCGGCTCCGCGCTGCAAGATGCAGGCGGACGGACAGTCCTCGTATGATCTGGTAACGGAGATGTCCGGTACGGCTTACTGGCCACAAGGGCGGTTCAACCGTACAGCTATAGATGGGGTATATCCGACCGCGTCAGGAAGAAGCTTGCAGCCCAGGGCTTCTCTCTCTGCACAGGCGCCATGACGGATACTTGTCATCTGTCGTCGCTGTTAGACGTAACTATATGTCGTCATTATAGAACGTGCAGTCGGTCCCGGTCAAGCGGACAATTCAAATCGAAGTAATATTCGACGTCGAATACGCTTCTTTGAATTACTTCGTCATGGAAAGCGGACAATTCAAATGGAAGTTTAAAAAGTCCGGTTTTCAGGACCGAGAAGATTGGACGAAGCTAGAAACTGAGGAGCGGAGCATAGCAGCGCTATGTGAGCACCGGAAGGTTCGGCTGAGTTCAATATTCGACGTCGAATACGCTTCTTTGAATTGCTTCGTCATGGAAAGCGGACAATTCAAATCGAAGTTTAAAAAGTCTGGTTTTCAGGACCGATAAGATTGGACGAAGCTAGAAACTGAGGAGCGGAGCATAGCAGCGCTATGTGAGCACCGGAAGGTTCGGCTGAGTTCAATATTCGACGTCGAATACGCTTCTTTGAATTGCTTCGTCATGGAAAGCGGACAATTCAAATCGAAGTTTAAAAAGTCTGGTTTTCAGGACCGATAAGATTGGACGAAGCTAGAAACTGAGGAGCGGAGCATAGCAGCGCTATGTGAGCACCGGAAGGTTCGGCTGAGTTCAATATTCGACGTCGAATACGCTTCTTTGAATTGCTTCGTCATGGAAAGCGGACAATTCAAATCGAAGTTTAAAAAGTCTGGTTTTCAGGACCGATAAGATTGGACGAAGCTAGAAACTGAGGAGCGGAGCATAGCAGCGCTATGTGAGCACCGGAAGGTTCGGCTGAGTTCAATATTCGACGTCGAATACGCTTCTCGAGATGCTTCGTCATGGAAAGCGGACTTTTTAAACATCCTTTTAAGGCTGGATCCATTCGTCGAGGGTGCTGGCGCAGGAAGAACATTGCACGCATACGTTGACCTTGCCGTCGAAGATCGTCTCGATCGTGCGGATGACCTGCAGCTCCGGATGCCTCGTATGGACCGTAATCTTTTTGGGAGACACGGAGATAAGCGAGCTGATCACCATGTCCTCGATGTTCATCTCGGTCTCCAGCATCTCAGCGACGATGCGGTCGGCCGGCGGCTTATGTTCCAGCGTCCGAAAGCTTTCGTCGTACATCGAGAAATCGTGACCGCCCTTATGCAGCAGATGAACAAGCGGCACTTTGGAGTCCTGCATCTGGACAAAATACTTCAGAAGCGAGATAAACTCCTGATATTGTTTGTCGAGCACATATTCGTCCAGAGCGTATTCCGCGATCTCGGCCAGCTCCGTACGATACGCATGCAATCGGAACGTCGTGAAGCCCTGAAGTTGAAGCAGCGTCTGATCCTGCAAATAAAGCTCCAGTTCCTCCGCTATTTTGCCTCTCCGGCGCAGTCTGTCGGCTTCGTGAAACTTTCCGCCGAGCCCGTCCCAATCTTTCCCTTGCAGGAGCTCATGGCAATACCGTTCGATGATGGCCGTGTCCATGGCTGGATTGTTGCGATGCTTGTGTCCTATAATGTCCGAGAGCATAGCAGGCTCCAACTGCTCGATAATGTAATCCGCAATGGCCCGAGAGGCGGATCTGTAGACGAATTGTCCGTGCAGCTTTAATTGAAACGCAGGCAGCACAGCCCGGCAGGTAATAATGCCTTCATCCAGCTCATATCGGGCAATTCCTCCCGACGCAGGATCTGCTTCCGTGTAATTATGTAATTCATCGTTCGTATGCTCCGTCATCAAGTCCAGCAACCGCTCGGCGGAATTATGCAGACTTGCCGGCAATGCCACTGTGAACAAGTCCATTCGCGCTCACCCCTTTCCTTCCGTTACAGTATATGGTCCCGAGAGTCCGTATATACAAAGAAGAGATTGGCAGCCTGGATCAATCGCAAATCTTGATTGGCATTCGGACTAATATTTTGTTATATTCATTAGTAAGTGATCAACCACTTATTAATGAACGAGGTGAAACATCGATGGCGAGACCACGCGAATATAGCGACGAACGAATACTGGGAGGCATATACTCCGCTTTAGGCAAGTATGGGTACGCCAAGCTGACGCTTGACAATATCGCCAAGGAAATCGAGATTTCCCCAGCAGCGCTTTCCAAGCGATTCGGATCCAAAAAATCAATGATCTTGTTTTATCTCGAGGCCGTTAATGAAGGGATGTCTGCAAAGTTCGCCGAATTACGCCATTCGCGGAACGGCAGCCTTCAGTCGCTGCGAACGATGTTCGAGGACGCCGTCATGAAAGTGGACGATCCCGTCATGCTCGCTAACTTGACATCCGTCTATATTGAAAGCGTGTCGGATCCCGAACTGCTGGACCGTTCGAGGCGGAGGCTGCGGATTATCGACGAGACGGTCCAATATTTTATCGGTCAAGCGTTGGATCGCGGCGAATTGCGATCGGATAATCCGGAGGCGCTGGCAAGAGTTTTGCAATCGGCTATTGCGGGCTCGCTCTTGATTAGACTTAACGACGATACGCAGCCGCTTAAAAATTGGGTGGAAGAATGTTTCGCTGTGGTGCTGAAGTCCACACCCGCTGCCGCTCCCACCGGAAAGGAGGATCCGCATGCCCGTTAGCCGCATTAACGGTACCGATATCTATTACGAAGTGGCAGGCACAGGGACGCCGATCGTGTTCACGCATGGGCACTCCATGTATCGCAAGCAATGGGAGCCTCAAGTAGCGGCCTTATCGTCCCGCTATCAGACGATTGTCTGGGATGTGCGCGGCCATGGCGACTCCGGCTTGCCGCCTGGAGAGGTCGACCCGGAGGATTTCAGCCGGGACCTAAAGGGACTGCTTGATCACCTGGAGCTCCGATCCGCCGTCCTGTGCGGCTTATCCATGGGCGGACATATTTCGCTGCAAACAGCCGTACGATATCCGGATTACGTGCAGGGACTTATTCTCATCGGTACGCCATTCACCAATACATTTAACCGTTTCGAACGATATGCCGCTCCGTTCAGCCAGTTTTCTCTTCGTTACCTCCCCTTCGGACAAACGGCGAAATGGACGGCAAGCGCCATGTCTAGCCATAATCCATCCAATCGCGACTTCGTGCTTGAGTCTTTCGGCAAGATGACGAAGGATGGATTCCTGCGGCATTGGAGCGGCAATTTGCGCATGGAAAGCAGGGACGATCTTCATCGAGTAGCTTGCCTGACATTGATTCTGCATGGAGAGCATGACAACATGGTCGGCAGGCAGCAGCCTTATTTGCGGGAGCACATACGCAGGGCCGTCTTTCATTCGATTCCGAACGCCCACCATCTGACGAATCGGGATAATCCCGAAGCCGTCAATCGTCACATCGAAGAGTTTATGATGCGGCTAACGCAAGTCTAATGAAATATCCAAGCACACAAAGGGCTTGTCCGAGATGTGAACTTTTAAGGTAGCCCCGTTGTCCTTATGGCTCAAAAATATGAGTAGGCTTGAATATAAAAATCAACAAAAGTAGTTTCACCGGGGTACGTGTGTATGAAAATGCATACACAATCAACCAAATAGGCCGGCGTCTGGCCAAACGTGTATGAAAATTCATACACAATCAACCAAACAGGCCGGCACCTGGAATAATGGCTATCCAAAAAGTCAGTGAAATCGGAATGCCGGACGCCCCGTTTTGGTTTAATGGTAAGTGGCAGGCATCCGACTCGCCACTTTCCTGAAAAAGCAGGTACACAAAAAAGTTGGACGGAAGATTTTTCCGCCCAACTTTTTATTTTGGAGACTTATTGGACAGCCCCGTTCGTATTATTAGGTCAGCCAGATATTACTGGTTGGCCTATTCTTTATGGTCATTCTATGATGGCGGTAGCCGGGAGAACGTGACAGCCCCTGGGGGACAACCCCGTACACAAAACTGTTCTCCTACTACCACCGACCATCACGATTGAGCTGGTTGAGGCGTTGACCTCGTATCACAAGCGAAGCTGTGGAGTTGGAACCATTGTGGGAATGACCGGCTAATTTTTTTGAAAGGAGAACTGGATGAAACCTGTTATTGGAATTGATGTAGCAAAGGGAAAGTCTGTCGTGCAGTGTTTTTTAAAACGTAACCGACCCGTGGGACGAGCAGAAACCATTTTGCATACGCCTAAAGGATTTGAGCGACTCAAGTCCTTGCTTATTGAATTAGAGCAGCAGAGCGGCTTTAAGCCGCAAATCATTCTTGAGCCTACGGGACATTATCATCGTGTGCTTGTTCAGTATTTACAGCGTGAAGCCTTTGAAGTCATCCTGGTAAATCCTTTGCAGGCGCAGCGAGCTAGAAGAACGGGCTTGCGCAAAGTAAAAACCGATGAATCGGATGCCTG
>NZ_MXQD01000074.1:0-40002 GCF_002165585.1 Paenibacillus sp. MY03
TCATCCCCCGCCTTCGCTCTCACTTCGTGAGCAAAGTGGCATAGAGGCAGGGGTATTCTCGGTGATTATGATAAATGGTCGGCGGTTGAAGCGGAAGAAATACGTAAACTCAACTCATAGATCGTGTCATTTTTTCTTCTCATATAGAAGTGCTTATCCTTCAACCGTCTGGCGCTATGCACAAACATGGTTTTGCGGGAAGGGTCCTCCAGCGCAGCCCGATCAACAAGGTGATAATATTTCATCGTCAACCTCCTCTAATTCGCCTAGTTCTCTTCTTCGTTTATAAAATACAGATTGCTTGGCCTGTCCGTCCGGATTGTTGCACGTCGATCAACCGCTGATTGCTTGAGCCCCGGTACCGCAAAGAGAAGCTGCGTTGCTTGAGCACAAACGGCCCGTCCACCAGAACGTCGGTATTGTCCAGCAAACCGCGCCATCCGTCATGTCTGTTTAAACCGGCTACGATCGTTTCATAGATATATCCGGTGTATGTCATCACGTGCAAGCCCATGGCTTTCACTCTGGCGGCCAGCTCTGCGAACCCCTCTGCTTGAAGAAAAGGTTCGCCTCCGCTTAAGGTCACTCCATCAAGCAGCGGATTTTGAATAATGGCATTCGTAATCGCGTCGATACCGACGGTTATGCCGCCTTCATACGAGTGGGTTTGCGGATTGTGGCAGCCCCGGCAGCGATGAGGACAGCCTTGGGCAAATACAACAAGCCTTAAACCCGGTCCATCCACAATGGATTCCTGTACCAGTCCGGCAATGCGCAATTCCGGCTCCTTACTGTCAGGTATGTTTGATTCGTTCACGTTCCTCCGCCCTTTTCGCGTCATTAAAACGATCGATTGTACCGACCAAATACCCTGTAATCCTTCGAATTCGCTCAAAAGCCGGCCCGTCTTCTTCCGTTCGGCCGCAGGATGGACAACTGTCGTTTATAAGGCCCGTGTAGCCGCAAACGGAGTCGCGGTCAACGGGATGATTGATAGAACCGTAGCCGATGCCGTTCTCCTTCATGGCGCGGATCATTTTTTCAAAGACTTGCAGGTTGTTTAACGGATCGCCGTCAAGTTCGACATATGTGATATGCCCGGCGTTCGTCAACGCGTGATAGGGAGCTTCGATCCTTATTTTCTTATAGGCCGTCGTTGCGTAATAGACGGGAAGATGAAAGCTGTTCGTATAATATTCCCGATCCGTAATATCCGGTATGATGCCAAATCTCGTTCTGTCCATCTGCACAAAACGGCCGGACAGCCCTTCCGCCGGTGTAGCCAGCAACGTAAAGTTTAATTGATGCTCCTTGGCGGCCGCATCCATTTTCCCTCTCATTTTCCCGATTATTCGAAGTCCCAACTGCCTCGCCTCCTCGGATTCGCCATGATGGCTTCCGATGAGCGCCTTCAGGCATTCCGCCAGTCCGATAAATCCTGCCGATAAGCTGCCATGCTTAATAACCTCTCGAATTTCGTCATCCGGCTTCAGTAGCCCGGAATCGATCCATATCCCTTGTCCCATCAAAAACGGAAAATTTTTTACCTTTTTGCGAGCCTGAATTTCAAACCGATCCAGAAGCTGCTTAATGACAATATCCATCATTCGATCAAGCTCATAGAGGAACAAAGTGATGTTCCCTCTATTTAATAGAGCCAACCTCGGCAAATTGATTGTCGTGAAGCTTAAATTCCCTCTTCCGAATGTAATTTCACGAGAATCGTCGTATACATTCCCGATCACCCTTGTTCTGCATCCCATATAAGCAATTTCCGTCTCCGGTTTTCCCGCCGTATAATATTGAGCGTTAAACGGAGCATCCTGGAACGAAAAATTGGGGAATAATCGTTTGGCGCTTACGCGGAAGGCCAGCTGCAACAAATCGTAATTCGGGTCGCCCGGATTATAATTGATTCCTTCCTTCACACGGAAAATTTGAATAGGAAAAATAGGCGTTTCCCCGTTGCCAAGTCCCTTCTCCGTAGCCAAAAGGATACTCCGTATAATCATCCTGCCCTCCGGGCTTGTATCCGTCCCGTAATTAATGGAGCTGAACGGAATTTGCGCCCCGGCCCGGCTATGCATCGTATTGAGGTTATGGATCAACGCTTCCATAGCTTGATAAGTGCTTTTTTCCGTTTCCGCAAGTGCATGGGCTTCCGCGATCCGCTGTGCTTCATTTATATCGATCGGATCGCTCAGCACTTGGCCAAGCAGCTCTTTCTCCCGCTCCTTCTCATACGGATTCCGGCTTATGCGAGGCAGCAGTCCTGCACCGTTCAATTCATCGAATAGATGCAGCACCGCCTTTTCCCCGTCATCTCCCAAGCCGAATTTCCATTTCAACATTTTCAGCAGATTATCCCTGTAATGACGGACATACGTTTTGCCAACGCCCCCCGCCATTCCGTAATCAAAGTTCGGAATACTCTGTCCTCCATGCTGATCGTTCTGATTCGATTGAATCGCGATACACGCAAGCGCCGCATAACTCCTTATATCTTTGGGTTCCCTGACACGGCCATGCCCGGTGCCGAAGCCTCCATCAAACAATTGCCGAATATCAATCTGGCAACAGGTTGTCGTTAGGGAAAGGAAGTCCAGATCGTGAATATGGATATCCCCGTTTTTATGAGCGTCGGCATGTTCTGGCTTGAGAAGAAACAGCTCGTTAAATTGTTTGGCGCCCTCCGAACCGTATTTCAACATCATCCCCATGGAGGTATTGCCGTCTATATTGGCATTCTCGCGCTTCATATCGCTATCCGCAGCATCTTGAAAGGTTATATCTTCGTATAATTTCATCAGACGCGTGTTCACTTCCTGAATCTTGCAAATATCATTGATCATCCATGCGACACTCCTCTTATCCTGTTAATCGGCAGTTCCATCGATACGGGAATGGTTGCCTTATGTGCAGAATAAGAGTTCCATGTCTACCAATACCGACTCTGTCAGCGGGAATACAATTTGCTCCTCGCTCTCCAGATGCTTGCCCAAAATGCAACAGGCTTGAATGAGCTCGTCTGCGGCAGCATGCATCCGCTTTCTGTCTGATACGGTCTTTATTTCATCTGCAGTCCGCAAGAAAGATTGAAGGTAGTCATCTCCAAGCTCATGATCTTTCTTAAGCGTCCACAAGGAACCCAGCAGACTAGGCTTGATGGATTGATCGAAATAGCTGCTTAAGAAAGGAAACAAAATTTCCTCTTCCCATGCGGAATGCTGCTCCAGCTTTTCGCGGAAGGACATGGCGTGTAACCTCAACTGAAACAACTCGTGACTAGCTGTGCCTAAATCTTGCTCGGATTTGACAGCCTTGGCCCTAACAGCCAAGTCGGAAATGCTTTTTTTTAACTCGATATGTTCCTCTTTCAGCCGGTCGACCAAGACGGACAGCACGGTCGAAACCGCCGATCCCGTCTCCGTATGCCCTGCTTTACTCTGTTCCATGATTTGATTTTCCTCCCGTCATAGACCGATATTTCTTGTATCTTCTCCACCGTAGAGCAACTCGAACTCATGCTGGAGAAAGGAGTTGGTCAAGCTATAATAATCCTCCGGCGAATGTATCGTCTTCGTAAAATGACAACCGACACCCTTTTCGAGAAAGGCCGTTTCGCTCAGTTCGATCCAATTGAGTCTATTTAAAAATCTTGATAGATACGAGTCTCCCTCATTTAACTGCTCGCCGATTCGTCCTGCGCAGGAACGATCATAAATGCCGTGCAGCGGGAATGCGCCTTTGTCTACCCAAGGAATAACCGCATCCACATGATCCGTTTTATAAGCCTGCAACAGCATGGCCGCATCAGCCGACGGAAACGGCATGTGACATCCGACTACCCATACATTTTGATTCTGCGCCAGCGCCAGGCCGGCATGCATGCCGCTTAACACGCCTTTGTCCGTATAATAATCCGTAATAATTCGTATGTCCCGGTCAACCGCTCTAAGGAACGGCTGCGGATCATTGGCCACAATCGTAATTTCATTGCAACAAGTGCGCATTTCACTAATTTGCCTCTCCAGCAGCGTCCTGCCTTCCAACAAGAGGAAAGCCCGATTTTCTCCTTTCATCCTCCGATGATGACCGCCTGCAAGAATAACGCCAGACAGCATTTGGATCACTCCCTCTGCTTAGTAAGTGTAATGAATAATTTCATTACACCATAAACAGGGCGTTGCAACAGTGAAATGAATCACGCAGGCAAATAAAAGGCTAAACAGGATGGCATCCCTGTTCAGCCTTCTCTTCTTGGTCCTGTTTATTTATTTTTTCACTTCCGTTACGCCCGTCACTTTGCCGTTGCCGGATGAGTCGAACGTATTCAGCGCTTCTTCCGTTGCAAAATATACGTTGCCTTCTACCGTCGCATCCTTCAGGATGAATTTGTTAGTTTCTACATATACATCGCCGACAAAGGTTCCGCCTTGCAACCGCGCGTTCGGGCTCTTGATCGTTAATTTAGGAGCCGTCAGCTTAAACGATGCCGTAATTTTGCGATTTTCGTCTTGCGTGTACAAGGCGATTTTACGGTCAACTACGTCTTTGTTTTTAAACTCGCCTTCCAAGACAAGCTCTTGATCGAATGTAAGATCGTTAAGCGCCGCGATAATCCATGTGCCGTCCTTGCTGATCGCCTTCAGGAACGCTTCGGGATCGTTGACGATGGAAGCCGTTGTGATCGCGTCTGTTGTATCCGCTGAAGCCGAAGGAGAAGGCGTGGCAGCCGGCGCAGGTTCATTGTTGTTTCCGCATCCGGACAACAACCCTGCCGTCAAGACCGCAATCAAAGCTAAACTGATCATTTTTTTCATTTCGATTCTCTCCCTTATTTTTTATCATGTACGGACGAACTTCTTTTGCTGTAAGCTAAATAATAAATTCCGGCGACGAATAGACCACCTCCAACCGAGTTGCCCAAATAAACAGGCAAGAAATTGGCGAAATAATCGGACCAAGTTGCTGCGCCAATAAAGATTGCGGCAGGAATTAAAAACATGTTCGCTACAATATGCTGGAAGCCAAGCGCGACAAACGCCATCGTCGGGAACCAGATCGCCAATATTTTGCCGGCGCCGTCCTTTGCGCCATAAGACATCCAGACCGCGCTCGACACAAGCCAGTTGCATCCTATGCCGGAAATAAACGCATGCATAAACGACTCATCAAGCTTGGATTGCGTAAGCGCAATGATTTTGTCCATATACGGCGCTTGCTCCGTCATTCCGCCCAGATGGCCAAATACGTAAGCAATAAAAATCGCGCCCGCAAAATTGCCGACCGTTATAATAAACCAATTTCCAGCAAGCTTGCGGATCGACGCCCGCCCTTTGAAACAGGCCATCGACAAACTCATCATATTCCCGGTTAAGAGCTCTCCCCCCGCAATAAGGCATAGGATTAATCCGATCGGAAACACCGCACCGCTTAGCAATGGACTCAGCCATTCCAGATCAGCGGGCAAACCGGCGGTCACGCGTATGGCGAGCAAATAACCTATCGCTATAAACGCGCCTGCGGCAAAGCCAAGCGGTATTTGCTCGGAGACTCGCATATCGGCTTTTTTACAGCCTGCATACATAGCCGCCTCCGCGATTTCCTCCGACTTTTTAAAGCCCATCCGTTCCCCTCACCCCCACTCATGATGTCAACAAGGGTTCCTCCATGGCATGATCGTTCAAGTGGTCTTTTTTTGGTGAAATTTTTCACATACATTGGCAGTCTCAGCACTCTTGATTGCTGCCTTCCGCAACACACTTGCTTTCCGTTAGCCGATCTTCTTTAATTCATTACCGCTTCGGCAGCGTTCGAGCTTACATACTTAACATATTTTTCAGCCGCATTTTCAAGCTGAGCGTCCTCGATTTGCATAGCCCCGTGAACGACGAATATTGGAAGAAAGGTCATGCCAATCAGATGGCTGGTCGCTGCATAAGGTCGTGTCAGTTCTTCCATCGTGAAGCGATTGTAACCTTCTGGCGTGTAAGCTTCTTCGTCACTTCCCGTTGTAATCGCCAGCCCCAGTTCCTTGCCGTGGAGCTTGTCTCCCCCTGGCCCGTACGCCCAGCCGAAGGTCAGCACCTCATCGAGCCATTGCTTTAATAATGGCGGCGAGCTGTACCACCAAAACGGAAATTGCAAAATAATGCGTTCATGCTGCATCACTAACTTTTGTTCATGCGCCACATCAATAACACCGTTCGGATAAGCCGAATACAGCTCATGTACGGTCGCATGGCCGACGTCTTGCAGCGCCTCGGCAAGCCGTTTGTTCACGCCCGATCCATGATGAAGCTGCGGGTGCGCAATGATAACCAATGTTTTCATTTGTTCCCCTCCCTCACTGAATTCACTGTCTCTGCTCAAAGTGTAGCAGCAATTTGTGCGTTCAAATATGACCAATATCACAGGTTTATAGGGACAACTATGATATTTTTATGGAATCGTTTTTGATACTTACAAGTAAAGGGCGTGCTGACGCTTATGGCAACTGTGTTATCCAACGAACGTCTGACGGCTTCTGTATTCCGGCTTGCAATCGAAGGCAGCTTTCATGGTGAACCCGGTCAATTTTACATGCTCCGCTCCTGGGATAAATCCCCTCTTCTGTCCAGACCGATCAGTATCCATGATCTTACTTCAACAGCAATTACCTTTTTAATTCGCGTAAAGGGCGAAGGCACCCGTCTTTTATCCCGATTAACTTCTGGCGACCAGGTGACCCTATATGGCCCTTACGGAAACGGTTTTCCGAAGCCTGACGGGAGCGTTGCCCTTGTAGGCGGCGGCATGGGAATTGCTCCATTATTATTTAGCGCCAAGAGGTTTCCCTTTTCAAAAGTTTTTCTTGGTTTTTCCGGCGAGCCGTTTGCCGTTGCTTCTTATCAAGCGCTTCATGGGGATGTTGCCTTCCAAAGCGGCGGAACGATTCTCGATGCGATCGACTTGAACAGCTTTGACACGATCTTTGCATGCGGCCCTCTCCCGATGATGGCGGAGCTCAGGCGCCGGACCACAGAAACAGCTGCCCAGCTCTACGTGTCCATTGAAAAAAGGATGGCCTGCGGCATCGGTCTCTGCAATGGCTGTACGATTAATGTAGGAACCGGCAATCACAAGGCTTGCACGGTCGGACCCGTCTTTCCAGCCGAGGAGGTGGACTTCGATGAGCTGCTTGAGCTCTGAATTAGCCGGAGTAAAGCTCCGCAATCCTATTTTAATGGCATCCGGAACTTTTGGTTTCGCCACGCCTGTCGCGAAGCTGTATCCGCTCGATAAGCTTGGCGGAGTTGTCACGAAAGGGCTGACTGCAAAACCCAGAAGCGGCAACAAGGGAACACGGCTATACGAAACGCCTTCCGGGCTTATGAACAGCGTCGGATTGGAAAATCCGGGAATCCCTCGTTTCCTGTCCTCCGAATTGGATGAAATGACAAGGCTGGATACGAACATCATCATCAATTTGGGCGGCAGCTCCATCCAGGAATATGAGGAAGGCGCAGCCATGATTGAAGAAGCCTGCAAACAGCGAAAATCGGATGGGAAAAGAAGCGCGGACTTGCTGGAGCTAAACATCTCATGCCCGAATGTGAAAGAAGGCGGGATGTTATTCGGATTGACGGCAGGACAAGCCCGTGAGGTCGTTCGCGTCGTACGCCGGACGACGAGTTTGCCGCTGCTGGTCAAGCTTTCCCCGAACGCGCAGGATTTGGTGCGGATAGCGGAAATGTGCGAGACGGAAGGCGCTGACGGCGTTTCATTAGTCAACACGTTTCAAGCGATGGCGATCGATATCCATGCAAGGAAAAGCGTATTCAGGCATGGCTATGCCGGCTTGTCCGGTCCGGCCATCAAGCCGATCGCGCTGCGAATGGTGCATCAGGTAACGAAGGCCGTTACGATCCCGGTCGTAGGGATGGGCGGCATCAGCTCGGCCTCCGACATCTTGGAATTTATTATGGCTGGCGCCGCCGCCGTTCAAATTGGCACTTATAATTTCATGAACATTATGGCTGGCGCTTCTTTGGCGGATGAGCTGCAAACGCTCATGAAACAGGAAGGTATCTCCTCTTTGCAAGAGGTCCGCGGAATCGTTTAAAAGTTTGTGATTTTAATCACGTACAGATCGAACAGCTTTCGCTAGTATTAAACTCAACGAAGGATATATGTCCAAACAAGTGACATCCGGTCGCTTGACTAACCCACAAGGGGAGATCGACATGAAACAGATTATCGTACTCGGCGGCGGCTACGGCGGTGTATTAACTGCCAAAAAGCTTGCCAATCAACTACGCAAGCATAAGGACGTTCAGATTACGCTTATCGACAGAAAACCTTACCACACCCTGTTGACGGAGCTTCATGAGGTTGCGGCAAACCGCGTGGAAGAAGATTCGATTAAGATAGACCTGAAAAAAATTTTTTCGGGTTTCCGCAATGTCAAAGTCGTTCTCGATGAAATTAACGGCATTAACTTCGATAACCAAACGTTGCAAGGGGAACGGGCTTACGCCTACGATTACCTCGTCATCGGCACAGGCAGCAAACCTACCTTCTTCGGAATCGCCGGCGCCGATCGGCATGCCCTTACGCTCTGGTCCTATGAAGATGCGATTCGTTTGAAGGAGCATACTCAGCAAATGTTCCGCAAGGCGGCCAAAGAACGGAATCCGGAAGCGCGCAAGGAAATGCTCACTTTTGTAGTCGTCGGCGGAGGTTTCACCGGCGTTGAAATGATCGGCGAGCTGGCCGAATTTACGGTTGAGCTGTGCAAAGAGTTTTACATCGATCCGGCGGACGTGACTTTGCACGTCGTCGATATGGTCGATAAAATACTTCCGATCCTTCCCGAGCAGCTCATTCGCAAAGCCGAGAAGCGGCTTCGCAAAATGGGCGTCAATATAATCACAGGCTCCAAAATTACGGAAGTGACCGAACACGGCGTTCGTGTAGGCGAGCAGGAGCTAAAATCCCGCACCGTCATTTGGACCGCCGGCGTCGAAGGCTCCGATCTCGCCGGCAATCTCGATGTCGAGCAAAAGGGCCGCAAACGGATTTTAACGAATGAAAAGCTGCAAGTACCGACGCATAACAATGTTTACGTCGTCGGCGACAACATTTTTTATATCCCTGAAGGCGCCGCGGCGCCCGTTCCGCAAATGGTGGAAAATGCGGAGCTGGCCGCCCCGATTATCGCGCATAACATCGTTGCCGACATTAAACATAAACCGATGAAGGCATACAAGCCGACTTTCCACGGCACGATGGTTTGTATCGGCAGCCGTTACGGCGTCGCCAATGTCGGCCTGCCGGGCAAAATGTTCCGCTTGAGCGGTCTTCCCGCCATGGCTGTCAAACACTTGATCAACATGGTTTATCTGTTTCAGGTGTGCGGCTTCAACAAAGTGTATCATTACGTCCTTCATGAATTTATCCATGTACGGAATAATCGAAGCTTTGTTGGCGGACATTTCGCCAAACGCTCGCCGAATTTCTGGCTCTTCCCGCTTCGCGTTTTCACAGGCGTTATGTGGTTCCTGCAAGGCGGGGACAAGATGCTTAAAATGATGGACGATCCGAATCACATCTTCCTGTTGCCTTCCAAGTGGGCGGACGGAACATCGGGCGCAAGCGTCGTAGCGGATGAAGCCGCGGGCTCCGCGCAAGCGGCGGTTACCGCCCTTCCGGTTCCCGATTTTATGAAATCGATGGTGGATTGGTCGATGGATCTCATGTTTTATAATGCGGACGGCGGGTTTACCTGGCTTGCTTATGTATTCCAAGCCTCGATGGTAGGCGCGGAAATCATTGTCGGGCTGCTTCTAATTGCCGGATTGTTTAGCGCACCGGCCGCGGTCGTATCGGTGGCAATGGGTATTATGGTTTGGGTTTCGGGTACGGCTCCGACGGAAATGTTATGGTATCTGGCCGCAGGCATTGCTTTGATCGGCGGCTCGGGCAGCACGCTCGGTCTGGATTATTATGTGCTTCCGCGCTTGAAGTCGCTGTGGAAGAAACTCCCGATCGTGAGACGCTGGTATATCTATACAGACTAAGGCATCTCGGAGAGTAATGTGTCTGGAGACATATTACTCTCTCTTTATCTGAGACTACTTGAAACGGGAGAGGGTACTATGGCAACAGATATGAAGCTTCTGTACGACACGATCAGCATGCTTCGGCATCATATCGAATCCGATACGGCAATTACTCTCGATGCGGAAGATGCCGACGAATGGATGAAGGATATGATCAAGCTTCTTCATATGTACAATATAACGGCTTCCCGCAAGATGACTCTTCTGGGCTGTTATGTCCTGTTGCGGCTTGCCGTCCGAAAACATCGGGAGCTTGCCCTGCATGATAACGCCGCGCTCACTCGCAGCATATTGGAAGGCGATTACTTATTCGGTCTTTATTATCGTTTAGGCATACAACGCAAGGAGACGAAATTGCTTTATCATTTAGCCCCGTTTTATAAAAAAATGCAAATTTCGCTTCACGAGGATAAACCGTTGCAGCCGATGCTGACCGAGCTTAGGGAGGAACTCCACACCTATTTGGAGAAGCACTGCGCTTAAAGGGGACAATACTATGAAACTGGATGAGGCGCTTCATATTGATTTGGGGGAAATCGATCATACGCTGCGGACGATCGTCGAAAGCGATCCTTCGTTATCCCATGATTCCGCCATACGCAAACACGTGCTGAGGCTCATAGCCGCCGGCGGCAAACGATTGCGGCCCATGATGGTTATCGTTGGAAGCCGCTTTGGAAAGCCCGGCCCCCATTACAAAAATTCCGTTCTGCGAGCTGCCGCATTGCTTGAATATGTGCACACCGCGTCGCTTATCCATGACGATATCATCGATCAATCGGAGTTGCGGCGCGGCGTACCGACGCTCCATGCCGCAACAGACGTCCGCTCCGCCGTCTTTACCGCTAATTATATGATGGCGCGCGCAATCGAATGGGCTTCGGCAGATGCAAGCGACGAGGACCAATCCGAGGTGGCTGCGACCCGTATCCCCGCTCTTGCTTCCATTGTAACCGAGCTTTGTCTAGGAGAGTACGGACAGCTCCGCGACCGATTTAACTTCAAGCTGTCTATCGAAGCATATATGGACAAGACCAGACGCAAGACCGCGCTGTTGATGGCCCACTGCTTGCGCGCGGGCGCCGAAGCCGCGTACGCCAATCCTTATATAGGCGATAAGCTGTTTGCCTTTGGCGAAGCTTTAGGCATGGCTTTTCAAATCCGCGACGATGTGCTCGATTTTGCCGAATCTAACCTGGCCATAGGCAAGCCGACAGGGGCGGATTTGCGAAATGGCATTATCACTCTCCCGGTGCTGTATGCAATGGAGGATCCGGAGCTTGCCAGGAAGCTGCTCCTCTTATCGCAACAATCATCGGAGAGCGACATGGATGAGGTTATCCGGCTCATTAAAGAAAGCGGAGCGGTCGATCGCGCTTCTTCGATCGCCGATACCTTTACGCTTCAAGCCCGCGAACTGGCTGTATGCCTGCGCGACTATCCCGCCAGCCAGGACTTGTTTCTTCTGACCCATTATTTCACTCCCTAACGAATTACGCTTTTATGATCGCATGAGGGATAAACACAGGCCTCAGTAGAAACACGCTCCAATCGTGAGTGGCAAGGGTCTTTCCCTTAATATCTTTATTTAACCGCAGACCGGTCAGCTTCGGTAGTCGGTTGGTCAGCTCTATGCCGTGCCTCGTAAAGAGCTGCTGTTTGCTTTTGAATTTGATTACCTCTAATCAGATACCATTGGCCTTCGGCTCGAAATAATGCCTCTTCCTTCGAAGCGAGCAGCATCGGCTCAATGTACATGCAACCCCCGCATAAATGTAGGGTACAGCAAATCCCGAATTTTATACAAAAAAGCCGCTTGCGAATAAGCGGCTTAATATATGTATATATATGATTGCTTAAATCCAATCCTCATCAATCGGAAGCTCTTCCACTTGTTTAACATCGATCCGGGTCTTCCTTGGAGGCTGATCACTTATTCTCACGGAAACCGGCGCGTAAAAATTCGGATTATTCGGATTTGCTTTTCGCAATTGTAATTGGACATACACCTTACCAAAACGACTTGATGCTTCCCAGTTCATCTTTGCAATGTTAGTCCGCGGATCATATTCGAAAAATGTAGGTTGCTTGATTATTTGTAACACAAGCGGAAATGCCAACATTCTTTGCTTAAATTCTTCAAATTTACCTGCATTAAGTTTCTTCATCGATTCAAATGTGATGACGTCATTTATTATATTCGCGTGGCCCCGGACAGATCTTCCCTCCTGACCTGACACGATATGATGCACGCCAAGTAAATGACATAAGGAACCTTCTTCAAAACGCACTCTGATTTCTTGAGCCCTGTGCCTGATATGAAATTTAAATTGTCGGTTCATCAAGTGCTCTTCATAGAAAAAAGCTATCGTTTTCAATGAAAGGTCTTTCTGATCTGGAATTTGCTTTATTGTTAGCAAGTCCGTTACGCTAAGAGCCACGAAGATTTCCCCTATTTCCCCCTAAATAATGAGAAACGACCTTGATACGCTCAAGGTCGAATCATGGTAATATGATGGCAGCGGCAGAGACCTTCTCCCTGCGGGATAGCACCTAGACAGTAATGCCACTCTTCCGGCATTAGTGTAGTCATATTGACCTTTATTAGTTTTACACACCCTTGTGGGTTTGTGCCGCCCGGCGCGGTACGCGAAGTGCCAGCTTTCACGTATTTTGCTAAAGAACATTTCTGTTTCTGAAGCGCAACAGTCACATCTCTGTGCTGTACTAATATTATAACCATTTCAACTGAAAAAGTCTACAGTTCTGAAGCTTCTTTTGTTGGTAAGGCGAACCTTTTTTTGTTAAAGAAAGTGATCTCTCGTTTATTAGACCATTAACGCCGCAACGATCATCGTTACTCCGACAATTTGATAAATCATAACCGTTGCTGCGTTGGCTTTTATAAACTTCGATAAGTTGTTCAGATTTGCCGCTGCCGTCCTGACGGAGCCAATGGCAAGCGGGAGCGAAGCGAAGCCAAGCAGCCAATACGGATTGCGTTGTACGATCACAAGGACAATCAGACTTGCATAAGCGCTCGCATACAAGATCGCATACAGTTTAATGCCGGCTTCTTTGCCGATCCGTACGAGCCAATTGCGTTTCTCCCCCTTCATATCCGCCTCGTAATCCGGGTACTGATTAATCCACAGCACATTGGTAATCAGAAATGCCAGAGGAACACCCGCGAGCATGACCTGCCAGTCCAGACTGCCCGTAAGCATGACATACATGCCGCCAACGATTAGTGGGCCAAAGGTTAGGCCGACGGCAATCTCGCCTAATCCGTTGTAGTTTAGCTTAAACGGCGGCAAACTGTAAAATACGGCTAATATCCCGCCTGCCATACCGATCCAGAAGACGGTCGGTTCGCGAAAGACAGCGATGGATACTCCGATCCAAAACGCCGCTGCCAGTGTCAGAAAAGCAATGATCGCCGTTTCGATAATGGACAGCTTGCCGTCAACAATCGTCTTTTTGCCGCCGCTAAACGGATTGCGGTTGTCGGGCGTAACATACTGGTCTACTCCTGTTAAAAAATCCACAAATTCATTCACGGCGTTTTTGCCGATTTCGATCAGGTAAATCCCGATCAGCGCAAGGCCGAACCACCATAAGTGAACCGTTCCGGTATGAGCGTAAGCCAGGGCGCCGCCCACAAGCATCGGCACGGTCGATGCAATCCAGATTTTCGGGTCGGCCAGCTGCCAGAAGCCGCTCCATAATCTTTTGAGTTCAGCAGACATATGCCTCTCCCCCATTTAAAAGGTTGTTCAAAAAGTCCGCTTCTCATTACGAAGTATTCTTGAAGGTTTCTCGACGTCGAATATTGAATTCAGCCGAACCCTCCGGTGCTCACGTAGCTCCACTACGCTCCGCTCCTCAGGTCCTAGCTTCATCCAATCTTCTCGGTACTGAGAACCGAACTTTTTGAACTCTCACTTTAATTAATTGATATAACCACCACGGATGCCAGAGGTACAAGGAACAACAGCAGGAACAAGGTGTCTCGAGCCTTCCAGCTCAAGGTATGAATAGCCGATCTCGGGGCGCCTAACCGGTAGCCGCGCGCTTCCATGGAGTCGGCCAGATCGATCGCCCTTCGGAGAGCACTCGCCATGACAGGCACCATCAAGGAGAGAATCAGCCTCGCCCGTTGCTTGAGCGGCTTGCCCGTCAAGTCTAGCCCTCTGGATAGCTGAGCCTTCCAGATACGCTCCGCTTCTTCGAATATCGTCGGAATAAATCGAAGAGCAATGCCGACCATAAGCGCCGCCTTCTCCGGATGAAACCCGATCGCTCGCAATGGCTTCATCATGCTGCCAAGTCCCTGCGTCAACCGATCAGGCTCCGTGGTGAACGAGATCATTGCGGCCAATGCTACAAAAATTACCATCCTTGCTGCGGATATCAATCCTTTTTGCACCCCCCCTGCGTAAATGGCAAATGGGCCTACATCAATAAACCGCGCACCTCCCTGCTCGAAGGCCAGATGGAAAACAACAATAAATACAATAATAAAGAGGAGGGGCTTTACCGCCCGGACAAAATACGATAGAGGAATATTCGTACTCTTCATCATAAAGAGCGAATAGGTCAACATAACGAGGACAGCCGCATAAGAGTCCGTCAAAAATATGGCGCACATAAATAGCAGCATGGCGGTCATCTTGGATCGGGGATCCAGCCGATGTATCCATGAATCTCTATCGATGTATCGCCCGAACACCATTCTTGTACGCATATAAATCCCCCCCAGTCATGGCTGACTTGTTTAGCAGCAGTCCCTTGATCCAGGCAGCCGCCTTCTCCGGATTGAGGTATTCCTCCGGGAGCGGCGCATGAAATTGCTCGGATAAAGCCGACAGTAGCCGAATGGATGGGGGCAACACAATGCCCGCTTCTGCGAGCAGCTCCGGCTGTCTCAACAATAAGCCCGAATCTCCTTGAACAACTGCCTTGCCTTGATGAATGACAACGTATTGATCGGCGTACGGCAACACCTCTTCCAGACGGTGCGTCACGATTATTATCGTTTTACCCTTCAACCGGGAGAGGTTATGAAGCAGCTCCAGCAGTTCCTTCCGACTTTCCTGGTCCAGCCCGGAGGTTGGCTCATCCAGCACAATGATATCCGGATCAGCCGCCAGCACGGCAGCGATTGCCGCCTTTCGCATCTGTCCCCCGCTTAGCTCAAAAGGACTTCGCTGCAATAACGAGTCGTCCAGGCCAAGCAACGCGGCAGCCTTTCGCGCCAGCTCGGCAGCCTCCTGCTTCGAGTAACCGAAGTTGAGCGGCCCAAATTGAAGATCCTCTTGTACCGTAGCCTCAAATAGCTGCTGTTCCGGGAATTGAAAGACAAGCCCCACCCTCTTGCGCAATCCGGCTAATGTCCTGGCCCGCATTTTGCGCTCGGAACGTCCGTTCTTCCCGGTATTTGGCCCCAGATGAAAATCCAGAATCGCAAGCGATCCCTCCGCTGGCTGCAATAGTCCGTTTAAATGCTGCAGCATGGTTGATTTGCCCGAGCCGGAAGCGCCGACAATGGCCGTAAACGACTTTTCCTTCAATGTAACAGTGAGATCGCTTAGTCCTAACCGCGAGAACAACTTGCCATCCTCGTATTTGTAAGTGACGTTTTCGAAATGAATGCCCATAGTTCCTTCTGCACCTCCTCCTCGGTAAAGCGCTCGCCGACCCCGATCCCCTGGCGCTGCAGCTCTCTGCACAACTGCAGCATATAGGGCGTTTGCAGCCTGCATTTGCTACGCCATTCGTCGCGGATCAGAAGTTCCTCCGGGATCCCGTCGCCGATCACGCTGCCGTCCGCGAGCATTATGATACGCTCCGCTTCCAGCAGTTCGTCCGTGTCGTGAGTGACCGAGATCAACGTATATCGGTTTACCGCGTGCAGCTGTTTCATAATGCCCAGCACTTCGCGCCTCGAGCTCTCGTCCAGCATCGACGTAGCCTCGTCGAACAGGATAATGCGCGGCTCCATCGCAAGCACGGAGGCAATGGCGACGCGCTGCTTCTGACCGCCCGACAGAGAGGATGGATGACGCCCAAGAAGGTCTGTTATGCTCAGCAGCTCCGCGTATTGATGGATGCGGCTGCGAATCGCTTCCGGCTCCAAACATCGATTGGCCATCCCAAACGCGATATCCTCCGCTACCGTCTGCCCCACAAATTGATTATCGGGGCTCGCAAATACGAATCCGATCCCCTTCCTGATCTCCCAGACAGTATCCTCCGCAAGCGTTAAACCATTGATCGTGACGGAGCCTCTATCGGCAAGCAAGAGACCGCTTATCAGCCTCAAAAGAGTCGACTTGCCGGAGCCGTTCATCCCGGTAATGCCAAGCCACTGCCCTGCCGGAATTTCGAGCGAGATGTCGGATAATACGGGCGCACCCGAGGACGGAAGACCGATCGTTACACCGGACAGAAGGACGGCTAACGGTTCCACACGCTTAATGTCTCTCATCGTCCTCCCCCTTTACTTTGCGCCTGTGGCATGCGGAACCACTCGACTCGATTCATGGAGGCGATCAGCTTCCCCGATACCAATCCGACAAATAGGCCGGTAATGATGCCCGACACCAGTAGGAAAGGCAAATAATAATAAATTTTGGTTGTATTCAGTACGATGGCCGCCGCCGTAAGCTGCCCCAGATTATGAGCGATGCCACCCATGACGCTAACCCCGAGCAGGCTAAAGCTGTTGCGCCCGAGTCTCAGCATCAGGTACATGATCAGAAAGCTTCCAAGCGCCCCGAGCACACTGAACAGAAAGGTCGAGAAGCTGCCCAATATAAACGAAGTGAGAAGCGTCTTTAACAGAATAAGCGACAGCGCGTCTTTGACCGTAAATACGTACAGGCAGGTTAACACCATAATATTTCCAAGGCCGAGCTTCGCTCCCGGCACCGCAACGGCAAAAGGAATGAGCGATTCCACAATACCGAGTACAACCGCAACGGAAGCGAATATGGATACGACCACCGTTCTGCGAAGCTCATCCCGTTCAGAATACAACCGCATCGACATCATCTCCGTTTCCGTCCGCACCGATTATTTCAACGAATATTCGGTTCGGCAAACAAACAATGGTGCCTCCTTTACGATGGACATGCCCAAAACCCAGACATAACTGGTCGGGACAATCCGCTTCGATCATTTCAATTCCGTTATGGGATATCCGAAGCAGGTTGTAGCCGCGGCTTGTGTCGATTTCAATCTCATGGGCAGACTCCGTTAATTCAACCGTGCGGTAATGCTCTCCATTTACCGTAATGACAGCCGAAGCCGACGCGCCGGAAGTTTCTTCTTTCGCAAGGAACGGTACGATGAACCACGCCAATACGCCGAGCAGCACCACTCCAATCCAAATATCTCCTTTTTTCATAATCCATCGCTCCGTTCCTTTGTTCATACTTTCATTATGATTTTTTCCTTATGCGGGAACTATGATATTTCTCACTTTCTCGTCACGGACGATCTGATACGGTTAGAACAAATAACGAATGAGAAGAGGCCGCATATGAAAACGATACAGCGAAAAGTTGCGATAGCCGTTCTGCCCGCTCTTATTATGCTGCTGTTCGCAGCGGGCTGCGGCAGCGACTCGGGCGACAAGTCGAATGCGAAGAGATCGGAACCGCAATCCCATACTTATTATATTTTTGACACGGTCGTTACTCTGCGCGTGTATGATGATCGGATGACGAACCAACACTTTGAGGAAGTCAACGAAATACTAGAACGTATTGATCGGGAGATGAATCGTCAACGAGAAGACAGCGAGCTTGCGGAAGTGAATGCAGAAGGGGGAAAATCGGCTGTAAAGGTCTCGGAAGAGACGATGGAGGTCATTCAAGCGGCGATGGTCTATGCGCATTTGTCAGAAGGCAAATTTAATCCGGCAATCGGCCCGCTTGTCGATTTATGGAGGATCGGCAACGAAGGGGCCTCTGTCCCCGAGCAAAAGTTGCTTAACGAGAAGCTTGAGCTTATAGATTTTAAAGATGTCGTTATAGATGAGGCCAATCGGACTGTTCGCTTGAACAGAGCCGGAATGGCGTTGGATTTGGGCGGCATCGCAAAGGGATACGCCGCTGATGTCATTGCCGATTATTTAAAGAGCGAGGGCTTTAACAGCGCGATTATTGATCTCGGCGGCAATATTATGGCCCTGGGCAACAAACCGAACGGGAGCCAGTGGAATATCGGCATACAAGAGCCTGACGAGCAGCGCGGTCAACAGGTAGGCTCGATCAAAGTCAGCAACCAGACCGTTGTAACTTCCGGCGTCTATGAACGATTTTTCAAAAAAGACGGTCGGCTTTATCATCATATTCTGGATACAAGCACCGGCTTCCCCGTTCAAAATGGCCTGCTCAGCGTAACGCTTGTGACGAATTTGTCCATCGATGCGGATGCCCTGTCAACGACGGCCTTCGCGATGGGGGCCGAGGAGGGCAAAACATTTATCGAATCTCTCGAAGATGCCGAAGCCATCTTTATTACGGAGAACAAGGATATCATCGTAACCTCCGGTCTCGCAGGGCGGTTCAAATTAACAAACAAGGATTACCGGCTGGTCGAATGACTTTCGGATTATGCAGGCGCCATAAACCCATTTATCCTTTACTTCTTTTGCCGAATTTGATTTGCACCCGTTTGCGAAGCTCAAAAATCGTGAGTGCGCCAATAAACCAACTCACCAGACCCAATAGCAGGCTTAACCACCAAGAGCCCGTAAGCTGCAAGGCATACAGCACGGTGACCACGCATATGGCACAACCCGTCATGCCGAATACAGAACCTTTCGCAATTTCCGATGCCTTCCCGGAACCCTGGCTGATTCCGACCATAAGCACCGCAACGACCATAACCGCGGGAAACGCGGCGAATATTCCTCCGAGCGTTTCCCATGGCAGCAGAGCGGACGCGATATAACTAAGCGCTACGGCCATTCCGCCGATCAGAAATCGGAGCAAAAAATCCTTTATACTCATCTCGTGTCACCCTCCTATACCATAAACATCATATATGAAATCGATAACGAAACCATGAACCAGCCGAGCACCGACAGGGTCAGTCCCCTCTTCCATCCCTGCCTTGCGACCAAAACACCTGCTGCAAGCGCGCAGACGATATTGATTGCCATCCCAATCAATGCTCCTTGCGACAAAACAATCGATTGCCGAATCAGATCGTAGCCGGAATGATCCCATCGAATGGTCAGCAGCGCAGCCAAAAAAACGACCGGAAATGCCGCAAAAATCCCTCCGAATACGCCTCCGACCCGCTTGGCGATCAACGAGGCGACTGCAACGGCGGTGCCGCCAAGAATAAACCTCAGCAAAATACCGATAAAAGAAACGGAAAGCATGGGCATTCTCCTCCACTAACTTCGTGATTATTTTCACGTATTTATCTATATCGAGAAATTAGCCCCATTATAATCTTTAAGCTCGCGATAGACTGTTAGGTAAATCACAGAACCCGGCATGCGTCTCCGGCGCAAAGTCTCAAGTACGCAGCTGATTGGAAGTCGCAAATTGCGAGGCTGCCGCGTAACGGACAGGTGCGACGTTATTCTTCGATTTTTTAGGTTTTCGAAAATCTAACAGACACACGCGACCTTATTGGTATCATCATCGCGCAAGTTGGCTCCATTACGAACCAATAGCGTGTTTCCTGTCTGTTAGATTTGGTTGAGGTTAAAAATCGGACAAATAGCGTCGCTGGTGTCTGTTACATATTCAACGGCATTTAATCCGTGGGCGCACAAGCGACCGTTCCGTCTCCACTCTCCCTATTCCGCCGGGCTCCAGTTGGCTTTCCGAATAAGAGGCCATCATCCACCGTCCAAGGTGAAACGGCCACGCCATCTTTTGGCAGCGCAGCGGGTTTCATTCCGTAATTGATCCCATTAAATAGGCAGGAAAAGAGGCTGTACAAGATGAATAAGAAATGATTGGCGTTCGTTACGATACTTGGCTTCGGCACATATTTTCCTTATGGCGCCGCCACAAAATTATCCTACAATTGAAAAAGGGGATTCTAACATGCGATTAACCGAATGGAACGGCTACGACAGGATCGAATTTGAATTGGATGGCAAGGAAGGTCTTGTCGTGTTGCCCCATACGTTTGCGAAAGGCAGGCCTTGGGTGTGGAGGGCCGAGTTTTTCGGCGATTTCGACTATGCGGACATGGCGTTGCTGGAACAAGGATATGCCCGCGCTTACTACAGGCAGAACGACATGTACGGCTGCCCGGAGGCCGTGGAGGGGATGCGCAGGTTCCAGACCTTCGTTACTCGTGTGTTCGGCTTGTCGGAGAAAACGATTCTGTTCGGCTTCAGTCGCGGCGGGTTGTATGCCTTTAACTACGCGGCGACTTACCCGGATCAGGTAGAGCTGCTGTATCTGGACGCTCCCGTGCTCGACATTCGAAGCTGGCCTGGCGGCAAAGGCGTCGGGCCGGGCGCAGAACGCGAGTGGCGGGAATGTCTGGACGCATATGGGCTGTCGGAGGAAGAAAGCGTCTATGCCGAGGTCTCTCCGCTGAACAAGATCGAAGCGGTTGCGGCGGCAGGCATTCCCATCCTGCTCGTGGCCGGTGATGCCGACGATCTTGTGCCTTACGCCGAGAATGGCGCCTTGCTCGTTCCGCGATACCGCGGTCTGGGCGGAACCATCGTCGATATCGTAAAGGAAGGCGTCGGCCATCATCCGCACAGCCTGGAGGATCCGGCGCCGATCGTCGCGTTCGTAAGGGAGCATGCGAAACGGCATCACTCAAGCGAGTAATAAGCCCTCTCGAGTGGGATGTTGAAAGGGCAAGTTAACCAACTTCTGAGCCCGGCGCCGTTGTACACATCGCCTGTCTCGTCGAGAAAACAAAAGGGGACGGCCAAGCGCATCGATTCGCGCATAGCCGTCTCCCCTTATATTCGGTCACTATTGCATCTTTATTCTCTGTTGCGGCAATAATACCCGATTGCTCAAATACCGCTCCTTCGTCCCGCCCGGCGCAACCGGCAGCGCGACGGAGATGGTCTCGCCGCCCGCTTCCAACGATGCTCCTACGGAATCGGCTATTCGGTCGACTGAAGCTACCGGCAGTTCTTCGCCCTCTCCGAGCAAACCAAGCTGGAACATCCACGCCGCTTCCTTAACCTCATGAAAATCAAAATCCCGCTCTTCTCCGGCATACAGAACGTAATCCAGATACAACGCCCTATTATCCGCTTCCGGCACACCGTCGGCTTCCGGATGAGCGGAGTCCGCTCCGGTCCCCAGCGACAACTGAAGTCCGCCATAATCGCAACGTTCCTGCAGAAGCCGGACGGCCAGCGTATACTCGCCGAAACGGAGCTGTACCCGGCGGCCATCTTCGTCGACCAGCGGCTCGAGCCCCTCCCGCGCTCCGCCGACTTTAAAGCGAATGCGCAGATCGCTGCTCCGGAACCGACCGTTAATGATGTCCAGATCGGAGTGCCAAGCGCCGTTGTCGGTCAGCAAATTAAAGCCGAACAACGCATGCGGTCCCGTCTGCGCTCCCGCGAACATCGCCGAGCAGAAGTCCGCCCCGTCCTTCAGGAACTGCAGCTGCACGTAGGACGTGCGCTCTCCCTCAAGCAAGTAAGCAACCAGATTGCGCCGCTGGTTCCACATGACGCCCTTGCTGAAGGTGCCAAGCGACAGCTTGTCATTGCGGTACAACGTCGCGTAGACCTGGTAACCCGCCTGTTCCTCCAGCAGCGTCGGCTCTGTCAGACTGCGCGTCGCAAGAGACTGGAACAGCGGACGATGCTCCTTGGGACAGCGGATATTTTCGCCGAATTCGAAGATTTCGTCCAGCAGCGCCTCCTCCAGAAAAGCCCGCTCGTCCGGGCGCAGCCACGTGCTATAAGTACGGCTGTGCGGTCCGCTCCACTGCCCGATGCCCGCATGATAATGTTCTCCGGCCATCCTCCACGCCAGATTTATCAGCTCGTCGGCATACCCAACGGCTTCAGCGTTCGCGGAATAGGCGGTTATGCTGTGCAATTCCTTGATCGCAATCGGCGTATAACAAGGGCTGTTGTATTCCGAGAAGGTACCGATGCCGAACGTGAAATCATAGAACCTCTTGATGCGGGAAAGGCCATAGTCGCGGAACTCGGCGTTCTCGAGCAGTTCGCCGCCGACCAGCGTAACGAAAGCGCCCATGATTGCAATGTTCGTGTAATGCGGGCCGACATTACGTCGGATGATCGCTCTGCACGCATGCCCGATCGCCTCGCGCACCGATGTCGCCAATTCGGGCGACAGCTTCTCCTCATGTCTGACTAGCGTGACGATGAGCCGTTTGCCGTGAAAATCCGCCATATTCCAGTCCGGCCGATCCATCTCCGCCAGCGGCTCCTCGTAGAAGTACGGCCAGATGCCATACGTCTCCGATTCCGGATTGCGGTCCTGCAGAGGCAAGACGGCTTTCAGGATGCGATTCGCCCGCGTGACGTCCTCCGGCTCGCCTGCCTCCAGCAAATAATAGGCATATTCTTCGGAGACAAGCAGACCGTACACCTCCGGCCTCGTCTCGCGTTTCAGCGCCGTATGGTAAGTGGCGGTGAGCGGGGTGCGAAGCAACTGAACGGTTTCGTCGAAGGTTTGAGCCTTTTGAACAATAAGCTCTTGAAGCCTCTCTCTATTCATCTCCGGCTTCTCCTCTCCGGATGGCCTCCGACAGCAGCATGAGCGTCAACCCTTGTCCGTACAACGTCGGATGAATCGGAATGGCGTTATACGCCTCGATCGATTCCATGACCGGCGTCCCGCTGGAGACGCCGCCTACTTCGCCCCGATCGTCGATATGAGGCAATATCGCCTGAAGCGCCTTCCTCGCGGCTGCCGCATACTTCTCTTCGTCCGGCAGCAAGCCCGACTCTGCGGCAAGCCATAGACCGCAAGCGATCCCCGCGCTGCCCGATATTTCCCTGTAATAATCCGGCCGATCGAGAACGGTGCTCCACAGGCCGTCCGACTGCTGGAAGCCGACCAATCCATCCATCAGCCGCCGGTAACGCTCGCGCAGCTCTGCCTCGATCGGCACAAGCTGCTCGATCTCCTTGACAATCATAGGTACGCCGACCGCGATCCAGGCGTTAGCCCGCGTCCACCGTGCCGCGGACATATGATCTCCTGCCGCGCAATTCCAGCCATGGAACAACACGCCCGTCTCCGCGTCCTCCAACAGACGCAGATGCAGCAATACCTGCCGCTGTGCCTCTTCCGCATGGGCCTTGTCGCCAATAAGCGTCGCCGTGCGCGCTAGGAACAAGACCGCCATAAAAACAGTGTCCGCCCATACCTGCTCGGGAAAATTCGCGTTTTCCGTCACGGTATGCTCGAATGCCTGTTCACGCGTACGCGGCGCCTTCTCCACGATCCATTTTGCCACGCGCGCCGCCTCTTCCTTCAGCCATTCCTCCCCTGTCCGCTTATACAGAACCGGAAAAATCGCGTAAGGAGCCACCGCGTTAATGACGGGCTCCGGCGCAGCCTGATCCCTGTTGCGATTCACCCATTCCAGCAAATACGAACGGACCTCCGCCTCATCCGTCTTTTCCCCATATTCGAGAAGCGCGATGACGCCGACGCCGGGTACCCAGTCCCACTTGTCGATATCCATCCCCCAGTTGCCGGAATGATCCTTTTTCATGTGCCCCCATACTTTGCCTGCTATCGCTTTCAAGTTCTCCATCATCTATTCACGCCTTTCGTATGCTGATGCCACTATCCTAACATTCGATGCAGGCATGCGCTTGGGGCGACATCCCGAAAAGGTGGGGAATCGTCCGGAAATGCCAATAAAGACGGCAACCGAGGCGGCTGCCGTCTTCTCTCATGGCGTACGTATACGATTGATTAGACCAAACTTCTACAGCTTAAACGGCTTAACGGATTCGTTCAGATCCACCGATAACGCCGTCAACTGCTGGATCGCAGCCGAAATTTCCTGCATTGACGCGCTTTGCTGCTCCGCCGAAGCCGCCACCTCTTGCGTGCCTGCCGCCTGCTCCTGCGTAATGCCGCCAATCTGCTGCATGGCTCCGGTAATGTCCGTAAAGGCGTTCTCTACCTTCTCCAGCGAGCCGGACATCTCGTTCGTATGGGCGGTGAATTGCGATACGCCCGAATAGATGTGCTTGAAGTTCTCGTGCGTGCCGTTAATCCAAGTATGGCCAAGCTCGACCGCTTTGGTCCCTTCTTCGATGCTTTGCTTCACGAGATGGCTGTTCGCTTGCGTGCTGGAGATCAATTCGTTGACCGACTGCGCCGCTTGCGCGGACTGCGTCGCCAGCTTCTTCACTTCATCGGCAACGACCGCGAATCCGCGGCCTAGCTCGCCGACCCGCGCCGCTTCGATGGACGCGTTTAGCGCGAGCAGGTTCGTCTGCGTCGAGATCTCCGTAATGATGCCGATAATCTCGCCGATTTCGCTGGAGCGTGTCTCGAGCGCATCAGCCGCATGCTGCGATTGCAGCATGGCATGCTTGATCTCTTCCATCTGGCGGAGAGTACGGTCAACGAGCTCTTGTCCTTGTTCGGACTGGGAATGCACTTCCGTGGCAATCCCTTGGATATCCCTCATGCCGGCCGACACGTTCTTAATATCCGCGTCGATACTGTGGATGCCCGTCTGGCTGCCCGTTACGCTGTGCACGATATCCGTGATGCCTTGCGACATCCGGTCCGTCGATGCGGCAACTTGTTGCGCGCTCTGAGTGGATTCATCCACGGACTGGCGCAAATGTTTGCTTGTGTCCGCAATTAGCGTTGACGATGCAATGACCTGCTGGATCAGCATCTTCAGGCTGTTAATCATAACCCCGAAGGCGACCCCTAACTTGCCGATCTCGTCCTTGCTGTCGATCGAGAACTGGCTCTGCATGTCGCCGGCCGCCACTCGTTCGGCAGCCGTCATCAGCCTGCGCAGCGGGTTCGTAATGATCCGGCTGATCAAGACGGCAATCGCGCTGCCGACTACGAGCACGATGACGGAGATGATGACCGTCGTCAGGTTAGAGCTGGCAGCTGTCTCGGGCACGACTGAAGCGGACAAGTCGATGCCGAGAATGCCATACGCGCCGCCCGTATTGTCCGTGAGCGGCATGAAGATGGATTTATGCGTACCGTATTCGTCCTCGTAGATCGGGCTGATCTTCGTTTGATTCTCGGCAATCGCCTCACGCATCTCTTCCGTAAATGGATACGGCGTACCATAATCGTCGGGAACGCCCGACAGGATCAGAATCCGTTCCACGCCCTGCGAGTTCGACAAAATATAGACGTTCTCCAAATGATGCTCCGCCTGAAGCTTCTCCAGCGTTTCTTTAATTACGGAATAACGGGGATCATCCGCGCTGGCAAGCTCGACATCGCTTCCCGGTATTGCCGTGAGCGCGTTGTAGACAATCTTGATATCCGTCTGCAGCCGCATGTCGAACTGCTCCAGCAGCTTCTCCGACAGATTGCGCTGCGACAGGTAGCCGGAGACGGCGAACGCCGCGCAGGTAACGATTAGCAGGCTCAGAATGCTGATTGCGATTTTGACCGAGAGATGTTCTCTATACCAATTGAAATTAAACAAGGATTTTCTCATGCTCTTTCTCCTTCATGGCTAACCTTTCATAGGCCGCATACGTTTCCGTGATCTTTTGCTTCAAGAAATCGACGATGGCAGCTACGTCCGATGTTTGCGTGTAAGGCGAGATGACGAACAGCTTGGACGCATATAACGCGACGTCGCCGTTGCGTTCCGCCGTCGGTACGTATAGATGTTTTTTCGTATCGCCGAAAAACATCTTCTCGCGGTCCCTGCCGAGAATCTCGAACAGCATCTCGTTGAGCCGGTTCTCGCGTTCGATCTCCCGCTTGGTCCGCAATCCCTCGCACTCTGCCGCGTAACCGTTTTTGCGGTCGGTATAGAGGCGGAACAAAGTAATCAAGCCGGGGTTATTCGGGTTGACGATGACCGCCTCCGGCACATCCGCGGAAAGCGTCTTGCGGAAGGCGATGTTGACTTCGACGAACTGGGCAAGCAGCTTCCGGTAGCCTTCGGCTCCGAAAGCCAGCAAGGCGCTCAAGATGCTGATGGAGCTGCCCATTCTGGAGCATTCCAGCGTGTAGCTCGTATGGTAGTCGCCGTAGCCGCGATGCCCTACATACGGAGTCTCGTCCGGCTCCAGATCGACCAGCTTCAAATCGGAGGCCTGTTTGACCAGAAACAAGCTGGTCGAGTATGGCGTCTGGCCAAGTTTCTGAAAGTCGAAGCAGAGCGAATCCGCCAAGCGCAAGTGCTGCATCCGCTCTCGGATCGCCGCAAGCGCGGCCAACGTCTCCTCTTCGAATTGCAGCGGGTTGCCCGCAAAGTCGTAGTCGTTAAAGAACGCGAAGAATCCGCCAAGCGCCGAATCCGCATGAATATGCGGCCTTCGCATGCCGTACTTTGCCGTCAGCGCCTCCGACGCGGCGGCAATCTCTTCGATGTTATCGATGCCCATGGCATCCGTCGTGGCCGTCGTCGCCACGATGTAGACCGGAACGCCGCCGCGAAGGATGACTTGCTCCATCTTCGCTTCGAGATCCCCCACGTCCATGGAACTGTCCTCGCGCGTGCGTACTTTAATAAGGTTGTTCGTGCCGAGTCCTGTCGCTTCCATCGACTTAAACAAGCTGTAGTGCGCCGCCTCGGAGCAAAAAGCAAACAAATTGTGAGGCACGCCTGCCTTCTTAATGGAAGCATCATGTTTGTTGACGGCGATGCGCAGCCCCGTAAAGATCGCTCCTTGACCGCCCCAAGTCGTATAACCGCCGCTCTCCGACGGATTGCAACCGATTAGATCCGACATCATTGCGACAACTCTAACCTCGGCCTCCGCGCCGGCAGGGCCGTATACATCCCACAGGTTATTGCCGTTTACCATAAACGCGGTTAACATGCCAAGGATGCCCGGCGTGCTCGCCATTGGCAAAATATTGGTCAAAAAATATTTGGTATGATACGGATGTCCATGCAGCAGCTTAAGCAGTTCGTCATTTACCTGGTCCAGCGGACGGCCGCCGTCCGGGATGCGGCTTGACGCCGTCAGCTCGCGATAGAAATGCTGCCCCCTCTCTTTTGTTCCTTTCAAATTAACGGCTTCGGGATCCTTTAACGCATCCACTCCTTCCACGATCTGCTTGACCAGCTCTATGAAATAATCTCTTTGCTGCAGGTTGCCGTCGTCGCTGGGAAATAAGGCACGAATATTCAAGTTCTCCATTCTCTCTACCTCTCTCCAATGTTTTTCTCTATGTTTTCTATAGGCAAAAAGAGGCATGCCTCTATGTGACCATAGGCATGCCTCCGTTAAAACTGTGCAACTGGCTGACATTTCCCCGTGAGAAGTAGTCCCTATAGCTTTGCGTCTCGCGCCTTTCGACGGATTTGCAGGTATATAGTTGTACAATGTGCCCAAATAATTTAGTAAACTTTGACAATGAATAGGAACATTCTACTACTAAACCGATCGGATATCAATAGTAGAAACTAGAGGATATTGTTAATTCCATTAAGAAATCATCAAATTGTCACATTCCTCCTGTTCGGTCAATGATTTCCCCAATATCCGAATCGTACATACTTGTCCCAGATAGATGCTGGCGGACTGCCGGCTGGAGCACGCAAGGAAGCTGGTCGGTTTGTGCGATTTTTCGTACACAGGAGGTCTTGGAAATCTATAAAGAGGTTCTATATCTGGGTAAGACGAAAGTGAATCCCATTCGCCACTATACTCTGCCAAGGGTAATATAGGATAGCAAAAAAACCTTTACCGTGTGCATTGGTTACCTTGCCATGCACGCGATAAAGGTTCTATTGATTTATGCAGCGACTATTAGTTCCACCCTACCGGACCGTCCCCCTGCTTCGCGAGGCGTTGGCCTGACGGCAGCGGCGCGGCGGGCTCGATATGCGGCAGCGTCTCGCCGGCCTCCGCCATGCGGCGGAGCAGCGCATCCCGCAGCCGGTCCGCCACGCCGCGGTGCGATTCTAACCCCGCCAGGTTGTTCAGCTCGTAGGGATCCGCGTATAAATCGTAGAGTTCCGTCTCCAGATAACGCCCCGCTCCCTCGTCGCGTTGCGGATGAGCCTGCGGAGCGGTGACTGCGTATTTCCAGCGATGCGTGCGGATGGCGCGCCCCACCTGGGATTCGCTGATCTGCACGAACACTTCGCTCGGCCAGTTCGCCACCCCTCCCCCTCTCAGCAGCGGCATGACCGAGCGGCCTTGCATATGCGCAGGCACGCCGAGGCCGCATGCGTCAAGCAGCGTCGGCGGCAAGTCGACGAGGCTGACAAGCTCGGGGATGCGCCCGCCTCGGGAGAACGGGCCGCCTCCGATTGCGGCCGGCACCCGGATCGAGCTGTCGTGGCAGGAGCGCTTGTATTCGTTGTTGCGCGTCTTGAAGTGCGAGCCGTGATCAGAGGTAAACACGATGATCGTCTCTTCCTCCAACGACAGGCTGCGCAAGGCGTCCATAACGCGGCCAAGCGCCTCGTCGAGCCGCTTCACCATCCCGTAATAGCCGGGCAAGTGCTGCGGTGCCGTGCCGACAAGGGATGCGAGGTCGGGCGGCGTCCATGCCGAAACGTATTTCCCGACCTCGGATTCCGGAGCCGGATAATCGTCCCTGTGATTTTGATGATGCGGCTCCAGGAAGGAGAGAAACAGGAAAAACGGATCGTTCTTATGCTTGTCGACATAGCGGATCGCCGCGTCCGCCAGAGCGTCTACCCGGTACCCCGGCAGCCTGACAGGTTGATTGCGTTCATCGTAAAGCAACGTCCGGTATGCATCGGACGTATGCTCCAAAGCATCGGCCGCAAGCCAGCTCTTGTAGCCGCCGCGCAGCTCTTCCGGTACCGGACTGTCTCGGGTAACGGCCAGATGCCACTTCCCGATATACCCCGTCTCATACCCCGCTTCGTTAAAATAATGCGCAAGAGTCGGCCATTCCGTGGACAGAGGTATTCCGTTCGTATAACAGCCGTTCGTCGTGGCGTATACCCCTGTCTGTAGACAAGCTCTCGCCGGTCCGCACACCGGTTGGGGAGTAAAGGCGTATTCCAAATGTGTCCCGCGAACCGCAAGTCGGTCGAAGTTGGGGGTCAAACCAAGCGGATTGCCGTGCACCCCGGTCGTGTCCCAGCGCTGCTGATCGGTAAAAAAGACGATTACGTTGGGTCGTCTTCCGGCAACGGCGCCTTCGCCTCGCCCATCATTGTCTATCTTTAATGACATAAAGGTTCCCTCCTCCTCAGCCCTTCAACCCGGTCGTGGCGATGCCTTCCACGAAATATTTTTGAGCCATAAAAAATACCGCGATGCAAGGCAAAATCGTAACGACCGACATCGCCATGACTTGATTCCAATTGACCGCTCCCTCGTTGTCGAGCACCATCCTCAGACCAAGCGCCACCGTATACTTCGAAACGCTGTTAATATAGATCAACGCCGTAAAGAACTCGTTCCACGTCCAGATGAACTGGAAGATGCATACCGAGACGAGCGCCGGGGCCGCTAGAGGAATCAGCACTCGTACCAGAATGCCGAACGAATTGCATCCGTCGATGACCGCGGCCTCGTCGAGATCGCGCGGAATGCCGCGCAGAAACTGTACGAGCAAAAACACGAAGAAGGCGTTAACCGCCAAAAGAGCGGGCACATAAAACGGCAAATACGTATTCAGCCAGTTGAATTCCTTGAACAGCAGATAACGTGGGATCATGATAACCGCATCCGGCAGCATCAGCGTCGAGATCATAAGCGTAAACAACAGACCTTTGCCTCGGAATTTAAAACGGGCGAAGCCATAAGCGACGAGCAGGCTGGAAGCAGCCGTGAGTACGACCACCGGAATAACCAACAGCAGCGTATTGCCGAAGAAGGTGCTGAAGTTCGTCCGCCCTACCCCCTGCCAGCCTCGAGCATAAGCATCCCACACAAATTCGCCGGGCCATAAGCTGATGCTGGAAAAAATATCGGCGTTCGGCTTGAACGAAGACGAGATCAGCCATAGCAACGGATACAAAAACAGGATTGAGAACACCGACAGGACGATAACCGTCCAAAGCTTGCGTCTCCTCACTTGCCGTCACCTCCGTCTTCGTAATGCGCCCAGCGGTTGGAGGTCTTGAACAGCACGAACGTGAAGACCAGAATGATCAGGAACAAGATCCAGGATTGCGCGGATGCGTATCCCATCTTAAAGAACTGGAAGGCGTTGTCGTACAGCATCATTCCGTACAGGTAGGTAGACTTCATGGGCCCGCCGTCCGTTATGACAAACGCCGCCGTAAACTGCTGGAAGGCATTGATCATCTGCATAATCAGATTAAACAGCACGATCGGCGTCAACAGGGGCAGCGTGACGGAGAAAAACGTTCTCGCGCGCGAAGCCCCGTCCACCTTGGATGCCTCGTAGAGCTCCGCCGGAACTTGCTTTAGACCTGCGAGGAACAGCACCATCGACGATCCGAACTCCCAGACGGGAAGCAGGGTAATTGTAAACAGAGCCAAGTTTGGATCTCCCAGCCAGTTCACAGGCGGCAAAGAGAAATACGAGAGCATCTCGTTCACGAGTCCTTCTCTCATGAACATGAACCGCCACAACACCGATACCGCGACGCTGCCGCCTAATATTGAAGGCAGATAATAGATGGTGCGATAGATGGAAATTCCTCGCATCTTGACGTTCAGCAGCATCGCCACCAGCAAAGCGACGATCAGCTTGAGCGGCACGGCGATGACTACGTATAGCAGCGTTACCCGCAGCGACTGCACGAATACAGGGTCTTTCGTAAAAATTTCAATATAGTTAGCGAGTCCGACAAACGATTGTTCGCGAACCATGTTATAGTCGGTAAACGAATAGATAAACGAGGCAACGAACGGAACGAGCGTGAGCACGATAAATCCGATCAGCCACGGACTGATGTATAAATATGCGACCAAGCTCCCGGGCTTCCGCTTCCTTCGCTTGCCCTCAGAGCCGGGAGTCTGTCCCCCCGCCGCCTGCGCCGATTGATGTGTCATAACCCTTCGTCCCTTCCTTTTCGCCTTACTTGATTAAGGCCAGCTTGTCCTTCAGACGCTCCGTCAGCTCGCTTGCCGCGGCATCCGGCGCAACCTTGCCGAAGGCAACCCGCTCCAAAATGTCTTGTGCAATCTGGTTAAGCTCCTGATTGCTGCTGAGCCCGTTTACCGGCTCGCCGGGATTCGAAAGCGCAAGATCCACCGCCTTGGCCACGGTCGGATCGATCAGCGATTCCTCTACCAGCTTGTCGGCGTTGGCCTTGACGACCGGCACGCTGAATACATCCTTCAGGACGAGCGAAGCTTCTTCCGACGTCAGCAGCCAGCTGGCGAATTTCGCGGCTTCCTCCGGATGCTTCGACTTCTTGTTAATCGCTAGCGGATTGCTCGGATTGACAAGCACGGCCGAAGTCTTGGCATTGCTCGGCACCGGGAACATGGCAACATCCACTTCAGGCGTGTACGTCTTTACTTTCGCGATCGTGGAGGCCAGCGTGAACATCATGCCGATGTTGCCGTTCTGCCATTGCAGGTTATCCGCCATATCCGGGTACAGACTGCTCTCCGCCACGGGCTGGATCACGCCGTCCGCGATCAGCTGCTGATAATAGGAAAAGGCTTTGGCAACGTCCTCTTCGGCGAAACCAACCGTTTTATCGTCTTGAATCCACTGATTGCCGGTGAGCTGATTTACGAACGGCTGCAGGAAGATCCGGTAATCGAACATGCCGAGCAAATAAGCGTTGGCGTCCTTCTCGTGCACCTGCTTGCCGATGGTATGAATCGTCTCCCAATCCCATACCGTGTCATGGGCAATGTCGAATCGGTCGAAAAACTCCTTGTTATATAACGTAATCATGCCATTGGCACCCATCGGAAGCCCGACAAGCTTGCCGTCGTATACCGCGTAGCTGTCCAGAAACTCCTTGTCGAACGCATCCAGATTGAGGTAATCCTTAAGCGTGTTCAAATCGAGCACCAGATCGCCTTTAACCGCGATTTCGTCGATCCAGTCTACGGAAAGCGGCGTCAAATCAGGCGCCGTTCCACCCGCAAATTGCGTGACCAGTTTCTGATAATAGCCTTCGAACCCGCCGTACTCCGGTTCGATGACCACGTTCGGATTGGCTTCGGTATAGATGTCGATCGCTTCCAGCAATGCTTTGTGGCGCACCTCGGAGCCCCACCACGAGAACCGCAGCGTAACCTTCTCGCCGTCCGTCTTTCCTTCCGGCGCCTTGCCGCCGCTCTCGTCCGACCCGCAGGCCGTCAACGCCGTCGCAAGCATGGCGACGAGCGGCAAAGCGACCGCTTTCCTCCAATTTCTATTTTTCATTCTCTATTCCCCCTCGCCCATTATGATTACGCTTTTACTATATCGCTATTATGCCATTGAAAACAGGCACGCAAGATGACGAATGGTATCCCTTTTTGCTCCATTTGGGACAAAAGGTATCCGAAATTGACATGTCGTCCATATCGGAGAACAGTTGACAACATGGAAGGATATTCCTAGCACGCCACTAAGGGTGCGTCTGTACAAACGGAAACATTTCATTTATGCTGTTAACCATGAAATCGTTTGCAATTATTCCGCGGATGAAAGGATCGGATCGCAATGAAATACAAGCTGTTGCTTGCGGACGACGAAGCCGAAATTCGCAACGGATTGTCGCAATACTTTCCTTGGAACGAGGTCGGCTTCGAGCTGATAGGACAATGCGGGGACGGCAAGGAGGCTTTGGAATTCATAGCAAATCACGAGGTAGACGCGCTGCTGTGCGACATCCGCATGCCGATTATGTCGGGGCTGGACGTCGCCCGCACGCTGCATGAGGCCAAGAGCCGTGTCAAGGTTCTGTTCCTGAGCGGCTACAAGGATTTCGAATACGCCAAGCAGGCGATCGTATACGATGTCAAAAGCTATATCGTCAAACCGACCAAATACCAGGAGCTGTTCGAGGTATTTACCTCGCTCAAGATGGAGCTCGACGAGGAGCGCGGCGCGGGCGGCGCGGACGCCTCCTTTAACGAGAAGGTCGTCAGAACCATTCGCGATTACGTCGCCGCGAATTATGCGCGGGCAACGCTTGAGGACGCGGCAAGCCTGGTCCATATGAACCCGCATTACGTCAGCAAATACTTTAAGGAAAAGACGGGCGAAAACTTCTCCGATTACGTGGTGTCGGTTCGGATGAACAAGGCGGCGGAGTTGCTGAAGGACATTAGGTACAAAACTTATCAGGTGAGCGAGATGGTGGGCTACAGCTATGCCAAAAACTTCACGCGGACCTTCAAGCGTTACCACGGCATGAGTCCGCGCGAATTCCGCCAGCTGTCCGGGTTGAACGAGTAACGGGGCCGACATGAGAAAACGATTTTTCATCAAAAATATGCTGCTTTTCCTTATTCCTTTGCTTATTCCGACCATCGTGCTCGGAACGCTGTCGATCGTCATTACGAAGCAAAACCGGGAAGGAGAGACCGCGCGCGACAATCTGCAGCTGGTGCATCAAATCGATCGCAATATGGAGCTTGTTTTCCAAGATATCGAGACGCTCGGCATCAGCATGGGCACGCCCGAAGTGCTGTACCAGCTGGAAGAAATTTTGCGTACGCAATACGTAACGTTCGATAACCAGCGGCTCCTGGGAATGATGCGCAATCTGATCGACAGCCCGGCGAACGCCAAGCCGTTTATCCAATCCATCTACGTCCACGTGAACAACCCCTATAATCAGTTTCTCGCCAGCGGAACGGGACTCTCGACGCTCGATCGTTATCCCGACTCCGACTGGCTGGAGCGTTTTCGCGCCAGGGAAAACCCGGTCGGCATCCTGCTCGAGCAACGCCAAATTCAGCGTTACAGCTTCGAAGATCCGATTGCGGTAACCACGCTGTACAAGCCGCTGACCTCCCTGCTTACGGGAGGAGCCATCGGCGTCATCGCGGTTAATATCTATACAGACTACCTGGATCGATGGCTCCAATCGTTCGCGAGCATGGACGGTCAGCATCTGATCATTTTGGACGAAGCCGGGGGGATTCTGTTCCGGAATCAAACCTCGATCCTTCCCGATTCGGTGCAAGAAAAGCTGTCGTCGCTGTCGCCTGATACCAGGAGCTTCGACGTGGAGCTGGATAAACAAACGTTCGCCGGCACGCAGCTTATGTCCGGCATGCACGACGGTTGGCGCTATATTTCGCTAGTGCCCAAAGACGAGCTCAACCGAATATCGTTCCGACTGAGCCAGTCCACCGTTTATGTCGTCGCGCTTTCGTTCCTGCTTGGCTTGGCGCTGACTTACCTGCTGACCAGACGATCGCTTAGGCATATCCACCGCATGATCTCCATTATCAAATCGGCCGAGAAAGGACTCCCTTTGCCCGAAATCTCCAGTGCCGGCAAGGGCGAGGACGAATACGGCTATATTATTCAGACGATGACGCGCAACTTTATACAGTCCAACTATCTGGGCGTCCAGCTATCCGAGAAGAAGTTCAGACTTCAGGCGGCGGAGCTGCTCGCGCTGCAATCGCAAATCAACCCCCATTTCCTGTTCAACACGCTGGAGACGCTGAACTGGAAGGCGATGGCGTTGACCGGCAGGCCGAACGAAGTCAACGACATGCTGGAGCATCTGTCGGAGCTGTTGCGGTATACGCTGGACAAGCCGGGCCGGATCGTTCCGTTAATGAAGGAAATCGACTATACGAAACATTACGTCGCGATTCAGCAGATTAGATACGGCGATAAGTTCCGGTGCGTCTGGGCTTACGATCCCGACGATATTCAACCGTACAGCACCGTCAAGCTCGTCCTTCAGCCATTGATCGAGAACAGTCTTTATCACGGCATTAAGGAGATGGCCGGCAACGGGGGGATCAAAATCAAGCTTGTTCGTTATTCCGGGTGGACGGCTATCTCCGTCATCGACAATGGGGTTGGCATGTCAAAAGAACGGCTGAAAGAAGTACGCCGTTCGGTCGCCATGCATATGGAGGAAGACTACGGAAATACGGGGGATGCAGGGGATGCGGGTGATGCGGGCGGTGCAGGCCACATCGGTCTGGCCAACACCAATCGAAGGATCCGGCTGGCTTACGGCACGGATGAAGGTTTGCAAATTCTAAGCAAACAAGGGTTAGGTACCGTCGTCCGGCTAAAAATTCCGGATTGAGGTGCCGTATCGCGGCAACGTCTAACGATACTGCTCGTACAGTTGTTCCACATGAGGGGCAGGTCCCACGCCAAGCTCCTCGTGCAACAACTGCTTGTAGGAGGCGTAACAATCCCGAAGCGATTGCCGGTCCCCCATTGCTCCGTAGGCTTGCAGCAGCAGCATACGCGCCTCTTCGTCAAACGCATTGCGAGCCGCGATTCGGCCGGCGATCCGGGTTACTTCCCTGTATTGCTTCTGAGCCAGGAGCCAGACGGCCAGGCGTCTGGCGAATGACTCGTACCGGACGGTCAATCGTTCCCGCTCGGCGTCGGCCCAATCAAAGGCGTTGCCCTCGAACAGTTCGCCCGTGAACCGGCTTTCCAACCTGATCGCGGCGGCTGCATTGCTCTCGTTGATTTCCGGACAGTGCTGCAAATCCTCTTCGAACCGGATAAAGTCGACATCCGCGCAAGCGAGATCGACCCGATACTTCTCTTGGGCGGACACGACCATTTCCTTGCATCCATGCTCCGATAATGCTTTCCTAAGCTGGTATACCGCCGTATAGAGATAACGCTCCGCATTCTTAAAAGGCATGTCCGGGAACAGCTCCTCTATAACCCGCGCCTTGGCCACGCTGCGTCCTCGATGATTGACCAAGTAAGCGAACAACTCCATGCTTTTACGGGATATCCATCTCACATTACCCGTATGCTCGCCGCTTGCTTCGAAGCAGCCCAATCCGCGTACTTCTAGTCGGCTGCCCGCCGAATCTCTTGTCTGCGCCTGCGCTTCGGGGACGGCTCGGCCGGCTGCAGCTCTAGAGATGGTCTGAGCCAATCGTTTCCTCGATATGGGCTTGACCATATAATCGAGCGGGTATACATCGTAAGCCTGCATGGCGAAACCCGTATGGGAAGTCGTAAACACGATGTCCAGACCGGCATTCAGCGAGCGCAAGCTGCGGGCCAGATCCAAGCCGCTGTCCTCGGCAAGCTGGATGTCCAGAAAGGCCAAGTCCACTTCCGTGCGATGTACAAAGTCCAGCGCCTCCGCGGCGCTCTGGAAAGCTCCGACAAGCTCCACGCCTTCGATCTTTGCCAGCAGCAATCGCATGGCGAGCAACATGGCATGCTCATCGTCGACCAGGAGAACCTTCATAATGGAGTGCCGCCTCTCATTGTAAATTTAAACAAGCTTCCTTCGCCTGCCCTGCTTTCTACCGTCAAGTACCCTTCGCTGCGCAATATGAATTGCCGCGTAACAAGCAATCCCAGCCCGGCCCCTGTCTCGCCGGAGGTGCCTTCCAATGATCCAGGCTGCTTATCCTCGAATAATCGCCGCACCTGCTCCTGACTCATGCCTATTCCGTTATCGCGGACGGATATGATAACCGTCCCGCCCGATTGTTCCGCGTCAACATGAACCGCGCCGCCTGATCCGGTGAATTTGATGGCATTAGACAGCAAATTCCGCAGAATCAATCCTAGTGCTTCCCGGTCTGCATACACCCGTACGCCTGCAGCAACCGAATGCGTCACGTCGATTTGTTTCGCCCCGCTATGAATGTGCAGCAAATGAATACAGTCCTCGACAATCTCAATCAGCTCCAGCTCTCGCGGGCGCAGCGCCATATCTTCGCGCTGGCTGCGAAACCACTCCAGAAGATTCGTCGACATGCTCAGCGTATTGCGAATCTGGCCGCCCAACTGCGCAATAATTTCCTGATGATCGGCCTGAAAGCCGTCGCGATCCTCTTCCAGCAATTCAATTAATTGAAACTGCAGCGCGAGCGGACCGCGAATATCATGAGATACTATGGCAATAAGCTGATCCTTCAGTTGATTCAATTGAGCGATCTGCTCCAGATCCCGCTGCTTCTCCGTAATATCGACAATAAGCGAAATACTGCCTTGTCCTTGCATGCGCAAGGTATGGAGCGGATACACGTTGACGCGGTACCTCTTCCGCTCTCCATCCACCACGGCTTCGATCTCGACGCTCCCTGGCTTCATCGCCTTGCACAGCGCAAGCCAATCCGGCCAGAACGCCAGCAAGTCCGAGATGTTCCGTTCGGCGATAGAGGAGTAACCAAGCTGGTCAAACCATAAGGTAGACTGCTTGTTGCTGTCGATTACCTTGCCGGAAGCATTGGCAACCACGATGCTTTCTTGCAACGTATCCAGCACAAGATTTCTGGCAAAAGGAACTAGAGAAAAAAACTTGGACCGCAAAATAATAATTAACATAAGCGAGCCGAGAAACCCGCAATATACCGTTAACGGAAGCAGCCAAGAGGACCATTGCGGATTAGCGAATTTCACAATTTCCAACACGAACGAAAAAGAGGATAGGAACAACACCCACATTCCCGGCTTGCGCAAATCGCTGCGAATATTCCTCATATATTGAAACAGGGCATATAGGCTCGCGGCCAATACAAGAAAACAAAGCAACGTGAAAGACATAGAGTAGGCAGTCCGCGTAATGGCCAATTGCCCGTCTACAAGCTCAATCGATCGATAGATCCAGTGCAGCTTGGGATCGAGCCACATCTGCGTCGACCACAACGCGAAACCAGCGAGCAGGCCTATCTTCCATCTTGTCTTAATAGGCTTGTCCGGATATATCCATTCCAGGACGAACAGGATAAAGAACGGTACCATTAGGTTAAGAGCAGTTTGGAAAACATTGTGGAAGAACAGCTTCTCGGTTAAAGCGTGAACGCTATTCGCCAGAATAACGCCGCTGGCGTACACAAATCGGCATACGATCAGACCTAGCAAGTATCGTATGCCTCGCTGTCTTCGAAAGCTGTAAACCGAGATGAAAATAATGCCGATCATGATGAGAGAAGCAATCATAAAAAGAAGCTCTATTGTTGCGCTCATATAGGAGGGTCCTTTGGTCCAATTTATAGTTGATTAAAGTTTCCCTTCATTATAAAACGCACCCTCATGCCTGACAAGAAACGGGACGATTTCCGAAAATCGCCCCGTTACAGATCCCCTTCGTGTCGGGTTTTCTCCCTTTGGCCCAGCTCTAATTAGGATAGGTTACATAATTGTGCATTTTTGCTCAAATCGTTAAGAAAAACCACCCTCAGGACTGAAAATCGTACGAATATACACAATTTTTCGCATAGCATCGGTACTAGAGGCTTTCCAAGCCTAATTTTGTGTATATTTGTACAAATACACCAATAATTAGCCCATGCTACGCTATATTTGTGTATTTTCGCACAATTGTTGTTCTGTATACCGTAACTGAAGGTTACACGCCAAACGTCAGCGCCGTCCAACCCGGACAATGGAACTGCTTTACTGAATAATTTGCCACAAGCGGAGAATCGTAACCGTTGCTTCCGCTCTGGTCGCCAAGCCGTTCGGCACGAATAGATTGTCGCCTCGCCCTAAGAGCAAGCCGTGTTGAGCCGCCGTGTAGATGTACGCTCGCGCCCAATCCGGAATATCCGCGTCATCGGCGAATGGAGCAGCCGTTCCTCCGCTTGCGCTTGCCTCTCCGCCTTCGCCTTCGCTGAGACTTCGTTCCAACGCTCTCGTCATCATAGCTGCCATTTCCGAACGGCTCACCGTTTGCAGCGGCCTCAGCGTACCGTCCAGATACCCTTCCAGTACGCCTGCTTTAACCGCCGCGCTTGCGACATCCTTCGCCCAATCCGGAATCCGGTCGGCGTCGGCGAACGTAAGTGCACGGCTCTCCCCCTCGGTAGAAATCTCGAGAGCACGCAACAACATTGCCGCAAACTCTATCCGCGTGACCTGCCGCTGCGGATGAAACATTCCCGCGTCATCGCCTTGAACAACTCCTAGAGCAGCAGCTTCGCATATCGGATCTTCCGCCCAATGACCCGCAATATCGCGGAACGCGCAAGCTGTCGGTTCGGGCTGTTCCTGACCGGCAAGGCGAACAACCGTCAGTCGGTAGGTTTTCACCGTTCCGTTCTCCGCCGTCACCTTGATGTCGAACAGGTTGTCCCCTTCGGCAAGATCAAGCGTCCAAATGCCCGAAGCAGGAAGCCTCTCCTCCTTCAACGTGACAGTCGCCCCGCTATGCGCCTTGACAGCCCCAATGTCTACCTGCTCTGCAGTCGTTTCCAGCTTGTAGCTGGTGGTCTCCGGAGCAAATAACGGCGTCAGTTGTTGTTCCGCTCCATCTGCAGTTATCGTCAGTTGTTTAAGATCGGCATTGTTCGAATAATACACCGGGATGCTTGGTGCATTTACGCGAACGGTACGCGTCACCTCTGCGGCCAGATTGCCGGCGCTGTCTTGCGCTCTATATGTCAGTTCGTAGTCGCCGGGAGTCAGGTGGTCAACGTGGCCTGTGACCGTCACGAGCACAGCGCCTTCCAAGGCGTCTTCGGCCGTTGCGCCGGGGTCGACAAAGACATCTCCCGTCAGAATCGTCATCGTTGCACTGCCCTGAAGCGTAATGACCGGCGCGGTCACGTCTACCGTGAACGTATTCGTATCCGAATCTGGTCCGACATTGCCTGCCGCATCTGTCGCGCGCACTTGTACCGTATGGTCGCCTTCTCCAAGCGCGGTTGGCGGCGTCCACGTCCAAG
>NZ_MXQD01000075.1:0-38018 GCF_002165585.1 Paenibacillus sp. MY03
TTCAAACTGCACTTTTTTTGACAACTCCAGTGTAACTATTGCGGTACATGCACTTCCACCCATTGTACATTTGTAATAATCATATTTGTTAGATGTAGAATTAGGATTAGAACTTGGTTGGTCATACTTCGGTATCATAAAAGCAGACTTATAAGTTGCAGCTGTATGGGGGTTGTCAGCTTTTACCATCCAATTAACCACTTCAGATGTAGTGTAAACATTGTTCAAGTCGTAAGAGAAATTATCACCCGATTTTGTCATTTGTACACTAATCCAATTTGATGTTCCATCTTTTCTATGGTATAAGGTAACCGAATTTGAGTTGAGAGATGATTTAACCCCTGAATCCACTTCATAAGCTACAACCTTAGCGACATTATTAGTCCAAGTCACAAGTGAAATAAAATCTAAATCACGACCATAGTTCCAATTACTAGTCCATCTATAATAGGGCTCAGTTCTCGTCCAAACCATAGTACCTGATCTGCTTGTTCTTGTACCATAATGGAGATGTGCGCCAACTTTACCGCCTTCATTTCCCGACTCAGCAATTTGAGTTCCTTTCGTTACGAGATTGGTGCTAGACGTACCAACAAAACCAACATCATCCAGGTGATCGTAATAAATTTCCAAATTGTCATTATTTAAACCATCACCATTAACATCACATTTCAAAGCTAATTCATAGGCTGTAGTATCATTTTGATATGTAACAAATCCATTACATATTGCATTAACTCGAGTGCCTGAAGTTGCATAAAGATCGACTCCTTGATGTGGGTTAGAACCATCTACTAGACGTGGTTGATTCCATTGAGAATTCACATCAGGATATCCGGTGATTGGAGTGGCTAAATTTAGTGTTCCAGCCCCCGGGCCAACTCCGCCAAACCTAATATTATAAGTAGCCGATACAGAAGTTGTAAATATAGTCGATATTAACGTTATGAAAAGAAACAGCGATAATTTTTTATTCATTAGCCTCACCTCTCAATTCCACAGATATCAACTTCGCATTGCTCTCACCTGATTTTTCAACATTTAATAATAATGTATCGTTATTCACCCAATCAGGTGTTGCGGTATATATTTCGTTATCTGAGGATCCAAATGTCTGCGTACTTCCAACTCCAATATCTGTAACATACACAATTCGTTCTCCCTTCGTACCCGCGAACTCTAAGGCAACTACTTTGTCTCCCTCTGGTGAGAATTTGGCAGTTGGATCGAATTGAATCCCTGTTCCGACTGATAATATTTGATGTTTCTCCTTTGTCTCTATGTCAAAAACCCAAAAATCTTTACTAGGTCTGCTAGGAGAGTAAAGTAATTTCTTTCCATCTCGAGATAGATCTTTGATATCTACATTTTCAAGCAATGCTGGAGAAGTTTCACCCTTGAGTGAAAGTTCCTTAATTGAATATAAAGATCCGTCATGGGAGTCTTCCCATATAATAAGATTTTTTGTACTCGTCCAACCAAATGTACCAACAGGTTGTGTACTACTGTATACTTTCCTTTCTGTTCCATTCAAAAGATCGATAACCCAAATTTCCATACTGGTATTATCAACCGCAGTTCTATTAGATAGATAAGATACTTGAGTACCATCCAGACTCCAAACAGGATTAGTTGCCCTGAATAAAGACTGCTCTTTCTCCTTAAGTTCATTGTGTAACTTGTTTTTGTCATATCCGTCAACATAATCTTGAGTAATTTGTGTAACACTCAAAGATTTAGTATCAATTGTAAATATAGAATTCATATCTTCGAACAAGTATTTTCCACCATCGGGTGATGGGATCAATGCAGGAGTAGCCGTTGTATTATTTGGAACAAGTTCTACTCCATTTTGTGTGACTACTTTATGAAGGTATAAATTTCGGACTGACTCTACTCCAGACGGATTTTTTACTGTATATTGAAGGATTGTTGTTTCATCATTTAGATTGCTCGATTGTTTTGTCGTATCATTAATGGAGAAAATCTTCTGAGCAGGATATGAGGAATCTGGTTTAAGATTAAATGAAGCGGACTCATCAACATTTTCTCCTTTTTCAATGAGTTCTGTTCTTAGTTGACTAGCTATTCTCTGTTCCTCTGATGATGGTGTCGTAGAAATAATATTATTAGAAGTAACAATATATTTACCAACACCTAGTTCTGTCACAGCATTATTTTGCCCGGAGACATAACTATATGAGGCTGCTGTAGCACCAAATAACAATGCAGCAGACACCAGTCCGTAGGCAACCAGCTTTTTCTTTCTCATAATTCTTCGCTCCTCAGAAAAAAATTTGTTTAGAAATTTGAATGAATCTAACAGGAAAGAAACCTATTTATGATTATACAGTGCTCACCTTCGAATCCGGTACGTCGTCAGATTTTAATGTAATTACCAGTATCATTTCTCCCTCCGTTCCCTTATTATTTGAGTAAGATTCATGCACAAAAGATATTTCTGGAATAATTGTTTATTGTAGGAAGTTTATCCATTGACGTCTATAGGAGATAAAGGCGAATAATGTCGATAATATAGTCGGTATGAACTCGTCCATACCGAGACATGGTGTTGGCAACGGCATGTGCGCTGCCGCGTCGATGTTTCACTTTTTCCTTTTCCGGCTGCTCCTTATTCACATCACGTAACAAACCAAAAAAAAGACAACCTCATTAGGACGTGCGGCCAACGTCTTTGTGAAGCCCTCATCCAGTTCAGGATTCTACAACACCCTTGCGCAACGTTCTTTTTGATTGATCTTGCGACGCGCCTCACGCATGAATTGATGATGATCATGGCGTGTCTTGTCGCTGCCAGCTTGCTCCTCTGCCTCCACCACTGCCGCTTCAATCTTCTCCGTATCCCAACTTGTCTCGCCTTACTCGTTTTCATTTCTCGACTGCATGCTCAGTCCTCCCCTGAAATGGATACTATTTTATTATTGCGAATGATGAGTTGGCATGCCATTGTACAACACACGCTATCTTGATGGATATTCACGTTGTTTCTTGTACGCCATCAAGTCCTCATTTACATCTTTTTGCACGGGTGGTTCATTCTCCAACTGATAGCTCTGAGCCAGTTGCTGTTCGATCATCTCTGCTGCCAAGCGTCCCGGTTCATCATTGTCCAAATGCAGCACCAGTCGCTTTACATCCGCGTGGCGATCAAGATAGGAGAGAAGAGCAGCCGGAAGTATCGACCCTTCCTTATTCTCTGTGGGTCGGTATATCCCCGCAAGCGACAGAAGATGGACTTGCCGCCAGTCCTTTCCCCACTTCAACATGAATGTACAATAGGACAGAAGATCAATGGCACTCTCAAACAAATGCAATTCAGTGCTGTTCTCTGCTGCTGGAAGCGAGAAGGCATAGCGCTTATCGCTGCCCGGTACTTCGCACATATAGCGAGTGCTTGTCGTTCCGCGAATCGCCGCGTATCGAGGCTCGTCATGCTCATCAAAGCCGACAAATACAGCATTGTGATAGTTCCGACTTTCATACAGACGCCCCGTTTCAAGACACACCTCAAGCACCTCGTGGGAAATCCCCCGCCCGTGCAAGTAAGCAACCACTCGGCTTGCATTTTCATAGGCTTCGGGAAGCGCGAATGGCTTAGCCCCATCCTCCCGGATAACTTGTGCTGCCGGAGAGGACGATGGTGTGTGCTGATCGTTCAGATGCAGCACTGCCTCCGGCAAGGAGATTCCCCGCACCTTAATGAGATAATCCAGCGCCGTGCGCCCCCCAAACCCACGCGACCACCAAAACCACTTGCCGTTGGAAATCTTTAAGCTGTCATGACTGCGGGTCGCATAAGCATTTCGTGAGCACTTCACCAATTCGTAAGGCTCGACATGCTGTAAATACGTTAGCAAGTCCCACTGCTTGGCAAGTTCGATTTGTTCTTTACTTACATAGGCCATCTACTCACTCCTTTCCGGCCTTTCATCCTGCTCAACAACCGGCAACACTTATCCCCAACGTTATTCACAATTTGCACACAACTGAGAAAAACGTTAATAAGCCTGTTACCAGTCGGCAACAGACTTGTCAGGCTCATCACATGTAATCTCTATGGTTAGAGAGCCCCTAATTTTTTCAGGTATGCATAGCAATCTGCATGCCCTTGCCAATAAAGCGCCATTCGTTCCAGGCGTACCGTTTCATCTAACGTCTTTTGAATCTCCAACCATGCTTGATAATCCTGGTCGCTTGGAAAAACACAAGCATCGCCATCCATCACGCTCTTTACAAACGGATGCTGCACTTGAATCTCGACTCTCCGCTGAACCCACATCATATAAGCCTCTTCACCGCGCAAACGCCGGGTGATTTCATTCTCCAAAACGTCAAAGCTTTGCTCCAACTGCTGCCAGCATTCCTTTTCCATGCACGCTCCCTCCCTTAACCAACATACCCGATTCGGGCGTAGCGCGCGAACCTGCCATGATCAAGAGAGGGTATTTTCTTTGTTTCCTTCGCCCACCGAAAGCTCACACGATCCGTTCGCTCAGCGTTCCTGCCGATTCATTCTCCTTCGCTCCAGCAGCCCCGGTTCTTCGTCCGCTCCTCCAGCTTCTATCATCTCGTTCTCCCGCTTATCCATATTCAGCAGCACATTCAGCTCCGTCAGCCTCGCTGACTTCTCCTGCAATTCCAACTCCTGCTTGAAGGGAGCTGCAATCTCCGCCTTCGCCGTTTCCATTTGCTTATGGAGTGTGGTCAGTTGATCGCGGCAATAGGCAAGCTTCTCCGGCAATCCAACAAGCACATTATTCAGCCGAGTCAGATTGCCACTTGCATCGGCTCCAAGCGAAATATGATGCCCCAGTGCGCCGCGCAAGGTTGCTTTGTACTCCTTGTTGAAGCTGTCAAATGAAAGCCATAGGGAGAAGCCCTGGTAATGGCCGATCTCCTGCGGATCAGGAGAAATCATCCCCTTGCAGGCTTCCAGCAATGCAGCGCCTGCCGATGCCCGTTCCTTATACGTGAACTCCTTGATCGTCATTCCGGCAAAGGCGACTTCTTCACCGTCTATCCTTTCGGCATCCTGACGCATATACAAGGCCACATCCTGCTCATACCCAGCGATCCGCTCCTCCGTCGACTTGATCTGCTGCGGCAACAGCTTGAGCAGCCGATCCTCCAGCGCATAACGCTGGCTCAGATGGTTGGCCTTGAGCAGCTTGAGCTTAGACACTTGAATATCTAAGTCCATCTTCTCTTTTATAAACGGATTGCCGGTCGCCAGCGCCTTGACTTCGGCATAGGAGAGCGCCGCTTCATCGATGTCTTCCGCAGAGCGAACCGGCGACTTGCTCGTCATAATTTGCGAAATAAAGCGTTGCTTGTTTTCAAGCGTCTGATACAGGTACGCATCGAACGTATTTTCCGTCACGTATCGGTAGATATAGGCTTCACTATTTTGGTTTCCTTGACGAATCACCCGACCCAAACGCTGTTCCAAATCTCTCGGTCGCCAAGGGCAGTCAAGGTCATGAATGGCCACCAGCTTCGTTTGGACATTCGTGCCGGCTCCCATTTTAAACGTCGATCCCAGCAAAACGCGAACCTGACCCGTCCGTACCTTGCCAAACAGTTCCTTCTTCTGCGCATCCGTATTGGCATCGTGAATGTAGGCGATCTCTGTCACCGGAACACCCTTCTCCAGCAGTTTGTGCTTGATCTCATCATAGACATTAAACGCTCCATCCGCCTTCGGGGTAGACAAATCGCAAAATACCAGTTGCGTGAGCCGCTGCTGATGCCCCTCCTGCCAATGCTGGTAAATGTTATTCACGCATGCGCTAATCTTGCTGCCCTCGTCATCCGGCAACAGTGGATTCGCCAGCCGCTGATCAAGCGCCAGCTTGCGCCCGTCATTCGTAATGAGCAGCATATTATCCTCGTGCGGCTCAACTGCCTTGGCCCGAACCTGTTCCGCGCGGCGGGCAAGATCGGCAACCATATCGCGCTGAAACTCGCTTGGCGGGACAGCCACATTATGAAAATGCGCCTTCGGAACCGGGAGCTGGAGCATATCTGCAGTTTGAATGTCGGCCACTTCTTTTAACATATTCATCAGCTCAGGCAAGTTATAAAAGCGTGCAAAGCGCGTTTTCGCCTGATAGCCTGTTCCTGCTGGAGCCAGTTCAATTGCCGTGACGGTTTCGCCAAACGTGGACGCCCAAGAATCGAAATGCTGCAAGCCATGCTTTTGCAGGCTCTTGTATTGCAAATACCGCTGCATCGTGTACATTTCCGTAATGGAGTTAGAGATTGGCGTTCCCGTTGCAAAGATGATGCCACGCCCTCCGGTCAGTTCATCCAGATAACGGCACTTCATGAACATGTCCGATGATTTCTGTGCTTCGGTTTGTGACAGCCCGGCAACATTGCGCATTTTCGTGTATAAGAACAGGTTCTTGTACGAATCCGCCTCGTCCACGAATAGCCGATCCACGCCTAATTCCTCAAACGTCACCACATCGTCCTTACGGCTTGTGTCGTTCAACTTCTCCAGCTTGACCTGTAACGTCTTCTTCGTCTTCTCCATTTGCTTGATCGCATAGCGCTCGCCCTTAGCTTCCTTCAATTCCCGAATACCGCCGGTGATCTCGTAGATCTGCTCCTCCAACTGCTGCCGTTGTCGCTCCATGGAAATCGGAATCTTCTCAAATTGCGAATGACCGATAACGATTGCATCGTAGTCTCCAGTGGCAATGCGGGCACAAAACGTTTTACGGTTTTTCGTCTCAAAATCCTTTTTTGTCGTCACCAACACATTGGCGGAAGGGTAAAGCTGCAAAAACTCCGCCGCCCACTGCTCAATCAAATGGTTCGGGACAACGAACATGCTCTTGTTGCACAAGCCCAAATGCTTACTCTCCATTGCCGCTGCGGCCATCGCGAACGTCTTGCCCGCGCCGACACAATGGGCAAAGAGCGCATTGCCGCCGTAAAGCGCGCGGGCAACGGCATTGACCTGATGCTGCCTGAGCCGAATTTCCGGGTTCATGCCAGTAAAGCGAATATGGCCACCATTATACTCCCGCGGCCGGATTGCATTGAACCGATCATTGTAGAGGCGCGTCAGCCGTTCGCGGCGCTGCGGATCTCGCCACAGCCATTCGCCAAATGCCTCCTTCATTAGCTCCTGCTTTTGCTGGGCAATAGCCGTGTCCTTCCGGTTCAGCACCCGTTTTTCCACGCCATTTTCAATCACCGTATCGAAAATGCGTACATCCCGCAGGTTGAGCGTATCCTCCAGAATTTTGTAGCCGTTGATTCGTTCGGTGCCATAGGTGACGTTAGCCTTGATGTTGTTGCTACGATCGTCGTTTTTACCCCGTACGTTCCACGCCGCTGTATAATCAGAATAGAACACCTGAATGGTAGGCCGGAACATCGGAGGCGTATCCAGAAGCTCGAACATAAAATCGCGAATGACCTCGGAAGGCAGCCAGGTCGCCCCCAGCCGGACATCGATCTCGGAAGCGGTCAAATCCGGCGGCTGAACCGCTGCCAGCGCCAAGACGTTTTCGGTATACCGTTCCGCGTCATGGGCTGCGAATGACATGGCAATTCTCAGCTTGTCGCGTACATGACCAGATAAATAAGCGTCCGCCGTCTCGTAGACCGGCTCTCCGTCCTCGTCCATCTGCTCGGGATTGGGGAAGATGATACCGCGCAGTTCCTTTACCAGCTTATCTTCAGGGATACCGCTAAGCTCGCTCATATAGGCCAAATCCACCCGCGCCTTGACACCGATGGATACCGCCAATGCTTCGGAGGGGGTATCCACTCGCTCTACCAGCGACCGCTGCCGAATGGTGCGCTTCGTAAACATGTCTGCCTTGCGCAGCATGCGCCCTTCATCGTCAAGGATTTCCAGCGAGCATAGCAGGAAGTAGGCGCTGTCGTCCGAAAAGGCGAGACTGTTAGCGCGGCTGTTAATTAGCCCATACTGCGCCGCAAACCGATCATACTGCACCGTCAGCTTGCGCTGCTGCTCACGAATGGCTTCCTCACTGTAATCCTCGGTCTGGAACTCGATCAGGTCGCGCACCGTGTCGCGCAGTTGAATCAGCCCCTTGATACGCCCCGTCGCTGTCGCCGAGGTTTCGACCGGATGCATTAGGCTGTTTTGGCGGAAATAGACCTTTCCTTCCACCAGTGCAAAGCTGAAATTGCGTACATTTGGATCGGCAGGTAGCGAGGCATCCGCTTCCTCCGGCTGCTCCTCGCGTTCTCCCTCCACCCATTCGGCGTGAATGTTGGCCAGCGCCTCGCGCAGCAGCTCATCGAGTGGCGCATCCGTGTACGGTCGACATGTCGTTTCCTCGCGATTGCCATACATTTTGTCATCAAACGCCATCATGCCCAGCACCATATCCGGCTGGGCGGCAAAGTAGGCGTTGATCGGCACGCCATCCGCCGTTTCGGCCAATGCCAGCCACGGCTCGTTCTGTTCATTAACCGTCACCATGCGATCCCGTTTTTGCAAAAATAGAATGTCTGCGGTCACTTCCGTTCCGGCATTCGCCAGAAACGCATTGTTCGGCAGACGCACCGCCCCAAGTAAGGCCGCCCGTTCCGCGATGTAGCGACGCACCGCCGGATTTTGCTTGTCCATCGTTCCTTTGGAGGTAATGAAGGCCATGATGCCGCCTGGCCGCACTTTATCAAGTGTCTTCACAAAAAAGTAATCATGTATCAAAAACTTGTGTTTGTCATACTTTTTGTCCGACACACCGTAGCCGCCAAACGGCACATTGCCGACAGCCAGGTCAAAGAAGCTGTCCGGCAAATTTGTCCGCTCATATCCACTGATCGCAATCGACGCTTGCGGGTACAACTGCTGGGCGATTCGACCGGTCAGGCCATCGAGTTCCACGCCAAATAGCCGCGAATCCTGAAACGATTCCGGCACCAGACCAAAGAAATGACCAATCCCGCAGGAAGGCTCTAATATATTGCCGCGCCGAAAGCCCATTTGCTCCAGGCATTCATACATCGCCTGAATAACGATAGGGGACGTATAGTGGGCATTCAAGGTTGAGGCGCGGGCGGACGCAAACTCTTCCGGGGTTAACAGTGCCTGCAGCTCGGCATATTCCGCAGTCCATTGGCTGTTGGCGTCATCAAACGCCTGTGGAATACCGCCCCAGCCGACATAATGCGCCAGCAGCGCTTGCTCCTCCGCACTTGCCTGGCGGTTTTCCTCCTCCAACTGCTGGAGCAGCCGGATGGCTTCCACGTTACGGCGGAACTTCGTTTTGGCACCACCATGCCCCAAGGAAACGTCCACAATGCGATAATTGCTTGCCGGTTGACGTGAGTGGAGGACAGATTCTGGAACAGACGCAGCAGGAACTTCATTGGATTCAGTATGAGGGAATGCAACCTGTGAAGACGGTCCTTGAGATTGCTCCGACTCCTCCACTCGACCTTCCGTATCCACGCTCTCCCACAACTCAGCTTCAACCTCGGACAACGGTTCATCGGTCATCAAATGATCATTCAGCGGATTGTCGCGCAGCAGGCGCTCCATCTCGCTCCGGCTGAGTTCCTTTGAAAACAGCGGGAACTGCTTATCCTGTAACCATAGCTTTTCAGGCTCCAACTGAGCGATTTCATATTCATCCGCTCCGATGAAGACGGAGTTGCCTTCGACATACGCATAGCGCAGCTTCATCCGGTCAAGCGGCGGGACATCTGGCGGTGGCTCCGGCAATAAGGAGCGCCGTTCCCGTATCTCGGCCTCGCGCTGCCTGCGCTGCTCCGCCTGTTGCTCGGCATACACAGGCAGTTGCTCTACTTCCCTGCGGTTCAAATATCGTCCAGCCGCCAACAGCTCACCGATCCGCTTCTGCACTTTCATCCAGGGCAGTACCAGCTTCTCTTCCTCAGCCGCTCGAAACCCGCGCTCCAACGCAATGCCCTTACTGTCGTGATGTTCATGAATATTCGTACCGATCAAGGCCGGAACGCGACCGCCTGTCCCATATTCACGTTTCAAAAACTCAGCATTGTCCTGCGCCGACAGCGATTGTTGAAAATGAAGGGCAATTCGCAGCTTGCCATTCTCAATGCCGCTTCCGTTTTGCAGCACGGCATCTATGACCACCTGCGGCCAGATAAAAGCAGACGAATGAGCCTCCGCCGCTTCCTCCAGCCACATCATTTGCTGCGCGGCAGACGGTTGCTGCATCTGATCCCATTCCTTCAGTAGCAGCATGCTATGGATATGACTGGCAATGACGCCCCAATCGTAGAACCCTTGCGCCGTTCTGCTGTCTGACTTGCCCGTCCAGATATGCAGTACATTTTGATAAGGCTCCACACCAAGCCAGTTATCCGGCTCTAGCTCCAGCTCCGTTATTCCTTGCGGAAACAAGCTTCTCACATAATGCGCACGTTCACGCGCATCATCGCTGCTTTCAAAAAAAACGGCGACCTCCGTCTTGCTCACAAGGAGCGGCGCAGTTCGCAGTATATCGTTGATCTGATTTCCGTCATGAAAAAACGGAAGACGATTGTCCTCCGTTCCCCGGTCATGCCATTTTAGCGATACACTAGTTCGGTCAGAATTAGTTCCTCCGCTTGTTGCTTCAGATTGTTCAGGTGACCCGTCCAGCCCAGCGGATCGGTTGCTTTGTCCGGTGCCGGGTGCTGCATCAACAGTTGTGCTAAGGTCTGCTCGATCTGCTCCCTCGCTGTCCGGTCGATCTCCGCCAGATGCTGGTGTAGCTGTTCCGAGAGCATCAGGTGGGCGTAGGTGCCCTTCCGCTCGGTTTTCAGAAACGTCTTGCGCAGCAGGCCGTATTTCCCCATGCTCATCGACTCCGGCTGTACCAGATCCGGCAGCAGGTAATCCCCGTTCTGTGTGTAGGTCAGCTCCATGCTCCATCTCTCCTTCGCGTGATTTAGCTTCATTGTGCAGTAGCGTTTCTGGCCTTGCAACGGTGCGGCTTGGGTCCAGCATCTGATTTCGTATGTTTTCGCGGCGCTGCGCCCGGATGGTGGACTCGATTTCCCGCAGAATCGTTTCCGCCACATCGCTGATCGCGGCTCCCAAATGCGATAGTACGGGCAGGGTATTAAAATAACCGACACCAGACAAGTCATCGGTACTAATATAAGGGGACGGCTCCTGCCCGCAGCGAACCATTGTCATATAGGTGACGGCATATTGCGCAGCTTCCCGGAACAGCAGTTCCACATGCGCGTCATCCAGTTCTTCAAGCAGACTGTTATCGCACTCGGAGAGCAGCATCTGGACATAATCGGCGCTGTGGTCCTCCATGGCGTTCCGCGCCGCTGTGAGCAGGGAGCCGGGCAGATCCATACCCTGCTCTTGTTCGTATCCAAAGGCGTTCTCCAGCGTTTCAAGGACAGCCTTCGTATCCGCCTCATCCATGTGCCAGAGCGGCACGGCTTGAGACTGGCGGCTTTGCGTGTCCGTCACGTCAAACACATGGCGCAGTCCCAGGCTGCTGCCCCGATCTTCAATCAGCGCAATGCCCTTCGCACCACGTCTAACCCAGCGGTTCAGCTTTTTATTCCACACTTCAATCGGAGCACAGGCGGTGGCATCGGGACGCTGCGCGTAGATTAGCAATTGATCCTGAAACGGATATTTGTAGTTCCATGCGGCGGTGCGCAAAAAATCGGCCCATTGTCCGGTATCGTTCACCAGCGCCTGTAAGGTAAGGGCCGACAGCTCGACCATGCGCTGCAGCTTGGCTGTCATGGAAACACCTCCTTACCGGATCGTTATTTTGTTGGTCAATCGAATGCCTTCCTCGGAATAGTGCGAGGTAAGCTGAATCAATCCATTTTGCTCCAGACGATGCAGGTTGCGGCGGATAGCAGAGGTCGAAAGACCAACCTCTGCCGCGAGGCGGCGGGAGGAAAGCCATACCGTGCTGCTTTGTCCACCCGCCAAATCCAGCAAATAGCTGTACAGCAGCTTGGCCGCTGGGGAAAGATCGGTATCCGCCAGTAGCCGATAACGTGTCAAATCATTCATGGCGTCCTCCTACCGTTGCGGCTCCTTCTTTTTCTTCTGCGATGCAGGAGCGGCAGGCGCTTGCCGATGCTGCTCAGCCACTCGCTCCGGGCGGGCGTAGCAATACAGGTAAAAATTGTAATCTCCAACAAAGGGGAAGCAGCGCAAATAGTAGCGATGCTCCTTTGTCTCCATGCGAAAGCCGTATACGTCCGTGCTCCTTGCCCCGGCAATGCGCGCCTCCGGGTGCTTGCTGCAAAAGTGAAGCATATGCTGACGGCTTTTCAGCACATCCTGATCACCTATCGCCTGAAACACCTTGCCCAATTCGTCCTTAAAGGCTGGCGTTTCAAAGGGGGAGTTCCGCGGAAACCAGGACACCCAAAACTCCTCGCCCGAGCGCCCGAAATCCCCTCGCAAGTGGCCGATGCAGGAACGCCCCATCTCATTCTCAGCCGAACCTGAATAAAAATAGGCCACTTCCTCGGGAGCGGCGCTTTGCAGCTTCTCAATCATATTCATCCCTCCCGCTTGGTGAAATCAGTGGGTGCCGCCCGCTCCGAAATCGTCGTAGCTGGACAGATCGGCATGATAAAACGCTACGTCGCCATCCAGCAAGGAAAACCTTGCGCCGTACGGATCGACAAAACTACGGCCAAAGCCCTCCATTTGCCACTGGTTGTTCAGCGGTGCGTTTTTGTATTGCAAATGCGGCTGGCTGGTATTTCGGTTGCGTATGGTCTCGATGTTGAAATTAACAATCAGATAGCCATCGCGCAGGAAAATTGGAGACTGGTTATCCAGCTTGTGCTTACGTCCGTATTCGGCCACATTAAAACCCGCAGGCACCGCATACGGTGCAGCAGGCAAGCTATATTCCCCTCGCCAAAGCTGAACGGCCGCATTCGCTCGCGCCGTATCAACGCCGTTTGGCACCTGCATGCTACCAATGAAGGTACGAAGCTGCTGCGGCAGCAACACGCCGTCATAACCGCCAACGTAAATCTTCTTTTGCGCCGCATCTTTTAAAAACTGCTGCACATACGTGGTCAGATTACCCGTAGCACCACTTAGCCCCCAGAGGGAACCCGCGGTATTCGTTAGTTCTTGCTGCGGGACATTACGTAGCCGGGTATCCAGCGTCACCAGCCGCTGCTCCGTGTCCTCCGCAGAGCCAATGCGAATAAACCGTTTGTTGCCTGAGTGATAATACAAGTCCACCGGCTGGCGGTTCTGCCCTTTTTTGTCCACGAAATAGAAGGTTGGCGTAATTAGGATGCCGTCTCCTGCAGCAAACATATTGCCAAGCGTCTTGACCTCATATTTGAAATGATAGCCTGTCTTTATCGCGATGTTCTTCTTACCAATCTCCGGGTGGCTGCCCGGACGAATGGGCAGCACGTAAGGAGCTGTATTGCCACGCGCTGCACCGTCAATCCCCTTCGAGCCCACCCAATAGCTGTTGCCGGTTGGCGTGGCGCTACCCTTTGCCGTGCGGAACACGGTCTCCCACTGGTAGTCCGCAATATCGGTGATGCGGAAATCAAATAAACGGCCAATCACCTCGACCGGCACCACCTGCGTGGCGATATGATGGCTCACATCCAGATTGGCATTCGGCTGCGAGGTAAATGATGCCGGGCTGTTTTCGGCAAAGGAGCGGAACAGCACATCATAATTCCCCTCGTCTACCCAAACGGGCAAATAAAACGTTGTCTGTAGCTGGCCGACCGGAATCGACGTCCAGGTCTCCTTCGGGATCAGCGTGGTTCGGTCGGCCTTGTACACATCGAAGGGGAATCGCACTTGCTTGTCCCGAAGGTACTTCGCATAATCTCGGTTGCCATAGCCTGTTATATTCCGGTGCTCCCCGCTGGTCGGGTTGGTTACGGTAAAGGGTCGATTCAAAATGAGCGCCGAACGCCCGGAGGTCGGCACCGTCCTCTGGTTATGCGCCTGATCGTCGGAGATGGTGGCCCTATTCACAACCGGCGTATGCACCGTCACCGGATTGATGCCGGAAATCTGGAAGGTTTGATTGCTGCCGCCGCCAATGCCCTTAATCAGCTCATAGGAGAGCGTTCCGCTGCTTGGTTGCGCGGCCTTGTTACTTTTGCCCGAATCAATGACAAACCCGCTGCCGTACAACACGTTTTGCCCGATCATGGGCGCAACTGGAATCACGCCCGGAGCTGGGGCTGTTTCTTCCACTGTGCCGTTATTCATGATGGTCTGTCCGTTAAAAACAAGCGAATCGTTTCGCACCTTAATCTTCCCGACCGCCTGCTCCGCCTCCGATTTCCAGTTCTCGGTTGGCACTGACGGGCGGATGGAGCCGCCGTTCAGCGATTGAATGGGCAAGGTTACGTTGCGATACACCGGGTCGGTCATATGCGCAGAGACGGATACCTCATGACTGGCCGAAACGGTTGGCGGCGCATAGCCGCTTGGTTGCAGCGTCACCCTGCCACCCGGCAAGGCATAGTTAGCTACCTCAGCGCGCTGCAAACCGTATACCTCCAGCCGGTCGATGAGCCAGAAGCTATACTTGCGCTCCACCGTATAGCTTTGGGTAACAGTTTGCGAATCCGAACGCGGTACCGGCACAGTGGTCGGGTTGCCCTTACTGTCCGGAGGGCCGGAGACATACTCGGTCCAGGACAACGAGTAGGTGCGGCTGACCGTAATCGGATACGTTTTCGTTCCTTTGATCTCCGTGAACTGGTTCCGGTACAAATAAGCTTTGGCTCTAGCGTTCACGTACAGGCTCTCCGAAGTCGGGATGCCCTTGCTCACATCAAAACGTTCTGCTCCTCGCACATCTGCCTTAATCACCGCCGATGCCGATGCATCCATGTCTTCGCGCTGCTGCTCGGAGCCGTTATGTGGAGGCTCTCCGCCTCGATTGATCAGTACTGTATGATCGGCGGTCGAATCTCCCTTCTGGTTGTCCTTATCTGTCACCACGACTGTAATTTTAACGGTGACTTGATCGCTGCTGCCAAGCGGAATGCGAATCGGCAGCGACTTGCTGGCCGATGTGCCGCTCAGTGTGCCGGTCTGCTGGCTGGCGTTGACCAGTTGGGCGTTTTCGATGCTCGTAATCCGGTACGATGCAAGCTGGCTTGGCGACTTGGCTTCAAACGTAAAATCTCCCGTAACTGTAGTTTCCGTTGAAGCCGCCTGCCCAGGCGCGTCGATGCGGGAGGTCACCGTAACGGGCGAAGGCACCTTGTAGATACCGACAAAGTTGGAGCCGCTCGGGCCGACTAGAATGGATCGCTCGCGCAGCTTGCTGTCGCCCTTTTCCTGAATGAATAGCTTCTCGGATAAATTGCTGTTGCTCGTAATGTAGGAGCGAATAATTTTATACGTTTGCCCGCCCTTAGTGATCGTAGCCTCAAAGGTGTGATTCGACTCTGAGCCTGCCGCGAACTCGCCCTTATCCACCTCCTGCAGCACTGTGCCGTCTTCCTGCTGGTAGACAGCCTTCACAGGACTTGCGGCTTCCTCATATTCGGCAATCGCATTCGAGCCACCCAGTGCGACCGTGAAGCTTCGAATACGGACTTTATCGTTGGTTTCGGGATTTTCCTGCAACCACTTCTTCTGTGTTGTATCCTGCTTGGGAGACAAGTAGGAACGGACGATCCGATACGTTTTTTCACCATCGTTTAGTGTCGCCGGAAACTCATGGTCAACCGTTTCCCCGATTTTGTACTTGCCCTTTAAGAACGTTACATCCGACTTTTGAATGATTCGGCCATTGACGGTTTTAGCGACGACATCCACCGGAAACTCTGCGCTGCGATAAGGAATGTGAAGGCCGAAATAATCGTCCAAATCGTCAGGAACCCGCCAGCCCTCAGCTTGCTTGATGCCTGATAACGTGTAGAACGGGCCTTTGCGAACCGAACCGTCTCCGTTGATCGATACCATGACCGCATAGAAGTACAGATTGTCATTGTCCTGAATACCATCCATGCCTGCCGCCCAAAGTCGTTGCGTAACGACTGATTCCGGAACTTCATAAAACCCCGTCAAAGGTTGTCCTGGGATTGGAGTGTTTGGGTTTTGTCCTGTCTGGATAATATCATCGGAAGAAAAAATGGCGTGGGGCTTGTTCCGTGGATCAGAGCACTGTTTTCCTGATGTGGTCTGCGAACACATCTGCTCTTTAGTTACGACCCACCCAACCGTGCGATAGCGAATAGAAGTACTTGCCGCCGTGCCTGTAATCTCGAATTTAATCATTCCAGCTTCAACAAACATGATAGGAGGAGCAGCCTCTACCTTTGAATTCATGATTAAGGGCATAAAAAAAGTGCATGCCAGCAGCATGCACAGTACTCGTTTATACAATTTCAAGGTTCTCATCGACTATTCCACCTTCGAAATGACGTGGTTCTGATATAGACTGGCCGATGGGGATACCTTTAACGTACTGCCCCAATCACCGCCAACGTTGGTTCCCATTTTAATATCCGAATAGCCTTCATACCATACATTTTTTTCAAACTTGGCATCCTGTGGGAACCACTCATCATAAATAAGTCGTTCCGGTTTTTGAAAGGAACTAAAAATCATCCGGAATTTGACACGAACATGACTGGAGCCAAATCCGTCCCTGAAAATCATAGAAGGTTCAGGTTCCAGATACCCCGTGACCTGAATTTTATTCGTCTTTACCCAATCGACGTATTGACGAATATACTTCAACTCCGCATCAGAATTTTGCATCTTTGTAGCAAATACCGCTTGTGCCCAAGAATCATCAATTGTCCGATAGTCCACATTAAGCCACAATGCTCCAAACGTTTTCAATCTTTTCAACCATACATCAACATTAACTTTTGTGAATTCCGGTACAGTCGAGTAGAGTTTAGAGGATACCCTGTTGTCTCTAGGATGTGCATAGGGGAATTTCATTTCATACATCGCGTTCGGAACATCCGCCAGAATATACGGATAATCCGCTGCATTTTTCGGGAGATTGGTCGTGCGAATCAGCCTGCCCCACGGATCAGTCTTGCCATTCAATTGTTCCGCTGTGGACAAATACACCGTATTCGTTTTACCGTCCCACTCCACCGCCATGCCAAGAATCTCACTGACAAACCGCAACGGAACAAAAGTGCGACCGCCCTGCATCACCGCCTGAGTGTCAAATGACTCTTCTGCACCATTGACCGTTGCGATATTGCTGCCAATGTTCAAGCGGATGCTTTGAGTCTCCTTCTGAATCGGAACCGAACGACTCTCCGCCTCCCAGCCGACCTTTGAGCCGAGCGCCTCCGCTACAAACCGCACCGGCACCAATGTCCGCTGGTTTTCGTCGATGAACGCCTGCGCATCGGGAAACCACAGCTTCTTGCCGTCCATCACGACCGTGACAAACGTTGGCGGCAGACTCGCTGCACTTACTGCTGTTGTCATGCTAGCGAGCATCATCACAACAGTCAACATAAGCAACCACTTCTTCAACACATCCACTCCTTCATTTATTATCATCCTTCAAAAGCAAAACTCGGCAATACAAGTTGGAAGATATTTCTTTTCTTTTATGATAGTAGATTGGCTTCGAAGCTGTCCACCTTACCTGTAAAAGTCCTTTTGAAGTTTTTGTGCAGAAAATGGGCCCGTCGCCATCATCTGCTCACTGAATCGGGCACTCTGTACGGAATCGCCCAAGATAACCCAGAAACAACTTCCCCTGAGCAGTTCAGATATGATGCCTGTATCGTGCTCCCTGCTCACTTTCGGATCGATAACCACGTTCAGGAAGGCATACTTCTAGGACGGCTGTATGCTGTGTTCAGTGTCCAGCATACAGCCGAAGCTATTCAGCACGCTTGGCAACGGATTTTTGGTGCTATTCAGCTAAGTGAGTACCAGATGGACAACCGCCCCATACTGGAGAAATACAGCGGTGATATGACGATGCAAGAAAACTGCGAGATTTGCGATCCAATTAAACAAGCGTGACTGGAAGCCCTCCTTGGTAGCGTGCCAGGTTCATTGGCTTCATTTCTTGCTCTTTTTCTTCTGGTATACTACCAACAAAATAACGGTCAACAGGATAACGCCGTAGAAATAAACACGAGATAAAATGAAGCGTCGTTCTTCATCCATAAACTCACTATCCGCCGTCTGGTGTTGGGAAAGGGGGATCGCTTGATTCACTTCAAATGGCAGAACCTTGCGCACTGTATGTCCATTCAAGGCGGTTTTTACTTCGGCCAGATAAGCCCCCTGCAGCAACGGTTGCTCCAGTTTCATTTGATACTGTGCCGCAGTTCCGGCATAAATGAAGCTGACGGCACTCTCCCATGCCAGCACCTGTTTGTTTCCTTCTTGTTGTATAATTTCAACTTCCAGTTGCGGCCTGGACAGACTATCTCCTTCATTAATCAATAGAACGGAAAAAACAGCCTTTCCGTTGTCTATCGCATACGTTACTGCATGGGGGATGGCCTCGGGCGGCTTGGCTTCCGCCAGCCGATAATTCAGCACCACTTGCACGCCTGCTTTGTAAACCATCGTTGTATGGGATTGCTCCTCCCCCCAAGTTTCTTTCTTTAATGCTCTATTGGGATCAATAAAAACCCCGATTACCGACACATTGACCGGGCTGGACATGCTCCGGTATGCGCATTTTCATGAGGAAGCGTTGTGTCTCTCCGGGCCGAAGCGTGATCGTCTGATCCGGCATCGTGTACCAAGCAGTCGCTCCCAAATCCGGGTCGGTCGGCAAGGTATAATCATTGCCATCACCAATCGCGGGTATGGCATCTGCAGCGTAAAGAAGTGCCGTTACCTCTTCATCGGACGGATTGGTCACATTAATCGGATATTCGCGTTCGTCGCCGGGGATTATCTCCTCGACATAGGCATTCAGTTGCGGATGGATACGGCTCGATTCACCGGCTACTGCCAGTGGTTGTTCCTCCGTAACTTTTGAAAATCCCATTAGTCCTATCAATGCCGCTACCATTAGCAACAAACGATATATCATGCGGCTCCTCTCCATTCTTGCTTATTCAGTTCCAGGGGCAAGACAACGGCATATACCCCTTGCCGGCAGCCGACTGCTCGCTGGCAAACACTTCTTCAGGCGGGTAACCATAGCCGCAGGAGCTGCGGTAGTACACCTTCATCTCTCCCTTGCGTGCGCCGATAATTACCTCCTGCTTCACCACCCGGCTCCCACCCAGCGCATAGCTGTTGTAAAGCCTCGCCCCTATCGGAATACCTTGCAAAAACGCCAGAACACCTACATCATTAATGCTGTTGCTCCAATCCTCATCCGGAATCAGCGGCAAGGTGAACACGTAAGAAAATCCGGATCGGGAGACGGTTTCGTTGCATTGGTTGATCCGATAGGCCAGCTCGTCCTGAATCGCCCGGACTATCGTGCTGCGCCTTGTCCGCTCAAATTGTTCGGCATCCTGCAGGAGCATAATCGACGTTTGCTGCCGAATGTCCTGCCGTAGGCCCTCTTGCCAGCTTCCACTCGCCGCATCGTAGGCCAGCACCTCCTGATCCAGCGTAAACGACAGGCTGTTTCCCGCCACGTCCGAATAAGCATAAGGCTTCTTCGCTCCCCATACAGGCTTCATAATCATTTTTCCGTCCGTGCCCGTCCATTCCTGTTCGCTGTAGACATAGAAACCGTCATAACCGACAATCACAATCGCCGGAACGTAGCGATGCAAAGCGCCTTGTGCCACCGGATCACCTCCAACACCAAAGCCTGTAACCAGCGTCCGGTAGAACGCCGCAACAGCATCTTCCTTATTGAGTGCAATCCGTTTGTCCGAGCCATACTGCGCTTCCCGTTGCTGGCTGGCATTGCCGATCAACTGGCTCGCCGCATCGTCCACCGCCGCATCCAGCGCTGCATCGTAACGCAGCTCGGTTAGCAGCGTCCGGCGCAACGCATCCGTCTCGATGCGGTTGATCGTCGCAAACGGAAGGAACAACAGTGCGCCGACTATGGCCCACTCAATCCATCGCATGGCGCACCATCCCTCCATAAGGAATGACGATCTTTTCATTCGGACTGATCGTGTTGTTCAGCATGTCAAAGATCAGCGTCCCTGCAGTCCGGTTCGTATTGCGTACCGTAACCGAGAAGCTGTCGCCCTCCCGCATGCGGTATCGACGGCCTGGGGCATCCTTGGCCAGCGTATGGTCGGGAAACAGTACCGGCAAAATCTGCGCGTTGTAGTACGCATCATAATGAATTTCGTAGGTACCGCGGAACGTTTCCGGAAGGGTTGGATCATCATAGACCGGCACATAGGTCTTGCTGCCATGCTCCATCTCAACGGCAAAGCTGTTCCCGGTTGCCGCCAGCGCGTTCATAAAATCGTTGTACATCACAGGCGTAATGCCGCCCTTGTCGCGCACCGCATCCACAAACGAGGTCGTCACCCGCAGCGCAATCAGCTCGGAAATATCATCCTGCTGATCAAAGGCGGCGGAGAGGGGATACAGGTAGAGTAGCAGGAGCGCAATCAACACTGCGAACAGTTTAATCAGCGTATTCATGGCACACGCCTTAACAGCAGCCGCAGCAAATGCCCATCCGCATCACGTTCATAATCGGGCAAATATTTCGCCAGCAAAGGAATGCCCGTTGCGCGGAGCTGCCCCCGTTCTAACGGAGCTGCGTACCGCACACCGTCCACAATCATTTCCGCATCGCCTTCATCCAGCCGCGCCAGCATATGAAGCACCTCCGCGCCATTCATTGTGCCGTCGCCAGATTGTAGTGGACTTACCGTTTGATGCAGGCTGCGATCCTCGGCTTGACTCGAGATGTAAGCCAACGTGTTCAGCGAAGCTCCGTTTTGAAACAGCAGCAGCCCCGTTCCTGCAGCCAGCAAAAACGCCAAAAAAGCAACACTTATCTCCATCATCGTTCTCGGAGCGTAATCCACCAGCACTTCCTCCCCTCCAACGAAAGCGCCCGGGATCCCCCGGACGCTTCCGAGCCTTCCTTCGGTTTTACTGCTGCTGGAACACAATGCCGCGAATGACATTGCTGCTGTCCAGCACGAGATTGGCGCGGAATTTACCGCTCGGATTCACGTAGTTGATGTCCGCCTCGTCTACGGTTTGTGCGATCAAGCCCGGAGCTACACCGACGACCGTACCATAGGTCACGTTGTCCATCGGCACGCTTGTATTGATCGTTTTGCCATACCATTGCCCAGCCGGATTTTTGCCGGTGTAAATCTGAATGCCGAATTGATCAACATCTCGGAATTTGCGCAGTGCGTTGACAACCTGGCTACCAGAAAGGGTTGTATTGTCATACACGGTAAAGGCCGTTTGCGATAGCTCGGTTTGAATATTGCTAAAATTGCTTTGCGCTGCCTTGGTGGAATCCTGGGCTGAAACAAACAAGACTACAGCCAGGGTAATGAGGGCGATGGCTAGGAAAATCCCCGCTGCCATCACAAGTGCTTTTTGTGCATTGGACATTGATTTCGCTCCTTATAATTGTGGGATCAACAAAAAGCCTTCCTCGTGAAGAGAAGGAAGGATCATCATGCCGCTTACTGAATACGTTGAAGTTGCTCATAGTAAGCGGTCATTTGCTGCAGGCTGACGACTATAAGCGGGATAACCAAATACCCGAAGATTAGCGTCATCAAGGGGGTAAAGCCAATCCAGCGTCCCCAGCCTGCCTTTTGCTCAATCAACTGCTCGTACTCCTGCTTGCGTTGCTCCCGCGCAAAGGCCTGCTCTGCTTCAAGATCATCGAACGCCTGACGAATCGTCAAATGCTGTGATGCCAACTCCAGCTTCTCTACCGTCCGTACAAACGGCAGAAACGGCGCATCCTCCTTGAGCTGTGCCAGCGCCTGCTCCTCGCCTTGCTCAAAGTGGAGCAAACACACCTGTAGCGACTCCTTGAATACACGTGCAAACTGTTCCATCCAGATTAGCAGTTGTTCCACCGACATGCGCTCCATCCCGGCTAGCATGGCGATCACCGCTTGCAGTTGATCGACCTCGTGCTTCATCTCCATCCTCCGCATGCGCCGCTCAAACAACCGAATGCCTACGGGAAGCGCATACCCGCCCCAGCCTGCGGCAAGAGCCAGAAAAACCTCCCACCACAGTAGCCATGGCTGCTCCAGTTGCTCAAGCTTTTCCATTACCCGCCGCGCGGTTAGGCTAAGCTGCTCCTCCTGTTCCCCGCCAGCAGCCTGCTGACGGAGCAGGTTCATGACGATGCGCTCGTTACGCGGCCTCACCTCCTTTACTCGCTCCAGAATCCGACGATCCAGTGCCGCGGCTTCCTGTGCCTTGGCTTCATCTTCGGCCGACAACTGCCCGAACAGCATCCCCGGCTTGACTGGTGTATAGAGCAGTTGATGCCTCTCCGCTACATGCATGGACACAAACAGCCCCAACACAGCAGCAAAAGCCAACCCGCCCGCGACCAGGCGCTGTATATAAAACCATTCCAGCCGCAGCGGTGAAGCCGTATCCTTGAGTAGCCGAGTCACCCGCTCAGCTTCCCGCGAATCAGGAGCCGGCCCCAGCCTCTGAACCATCCAACGCACCCAATGCCAACCATACAAACGCTTTTCCCAATGATTACGGCTTGTATTCCGAGGTCCACCATCCAGTTCCGCCAGCGCGCGGAGCAACACATAGGACAGCCATACGACCACAAGAAGGGTCAGCTTCGCCAGCCAGCCGAGCGCACCAGCGTAGAAGGCGTCCATCGACGGAAAGAAGTTGCTTGCCCACGCTTCAATCGGACGGGTAAATAGCAGCGGTACCAGTGCGATTACAGTCAGCCCTTGCAGCAAATAGCTGAGCTTTTCTCGCCGAAGCAGCTCCAGATTCAGCTCGCCTGACAGCTTTTCCAGCCCTTTCAGGTATACCGATCCGCTTTCGGTTTTCCGGTCGCCATGCTCTTTAATGAGGTAAGACAATCCGGCCAGCCCTTGCAAATAACGGTTGGGAGCCAGCTCCACATATTGCGCCAGTTTGTCCTCCGCATCACTGTCCGTCAGCATCTCGTACAGTTCCTGCCCATGCAACGCCATTTCATAAGGCGCGCCGTCCGCCGCCTCGTAGATTGCTTCCTCCACCATGCCATGCCGATGATAGTGATGGCGGATGTCGCCGAAGAAAGTGCGAAGCTGCCGGAGCAGGCGCAGCTCCAGCCGCTGCACGCCCATGTCCGCCAACACGCCATGGCCTACCCATAGACCGAGTAGAAGCATGCCCCAGGTGAACAGATCACGTACCATGACAGCAAGCGGAATAACGATTAAGAGCAGAAGACTCCATACCCTCAATGCTGATTTCATCGTCTCCAGCCGCAGCTTCCACTCATCGCCAAGCCGAACGATTAGGAGACGCTTGCGCAGGTGATGCAAATAGGCACGCATGATCGGAACCTGCTCACACACGCTATACAGCTGTTGCAGAAAACTGTACATCGCTTGCCTGCGCGAGGCTTGTCCCGGCTTGCGCAGCTTTTCATAGCGCCGAATGGCAGCGATGTCTGAATCGCGGCGGGATAGCCACAGGAACGCCGCAACCGCCATCAAGAAAAGAACCGTCGAAATGCCGAGCATTGGAGAAAGCCATTCTCGAATCATGGTGCTTCCCCCCAATTGCTGTCCAGAAAGGCATCAAAAACCGCTTGATCAGGGCCGTTCAAGTAGGTCGCCATGTCCTGACGGCTTTGCTCGGACAACGGATGAACGGCAACATACCGTCCGTCCCGGTACTCGATCAGATTCCGTGCGGTATACAGCGGGCGATCCGTCGAGCGCCGAAAAAACTCCAGCACCGTTTCCATAAAAGCGGCCAGCCGCACATCCTTGGTCATTTTGCCGGTAAATTCAACCGGATAATCTGCCTCCTGCGGCTCCGGCACACATTCCGTAATCCGTTCGATATAACGTCTACCATCCAAGTCACGGCGCAGGTGAATATCGAAATTGACCACGCTGACGACCTGCTGCTCCGCAACACGCTCACTGCTGAACACGCCGGTTTTAAGCAACGAATTGCGCAGCGACAGCACCAAATCGCGGAACGTTTTGGCGTGATGGGTGAACAGTGTAAAAAGGGAAGCGACTTGCGCCATCTGCACCATCCAGGCAGCAACCGGGTCGGTCGCTACCTCCCCCAAAATGTTCACCGAGCCGTCCGTCTTCTTCTGAATGTCCAGCCCTTGCTGGCCGGTAATCGTTTCCGTCTCACGCAGGCTGACAATGTTGCGGTTCGGGTAAATCTTGCGCAGTTGCAGCTCAAAGCTCATTTCCTGTACCCGAATCGGCAGCACCGCTGGAATATGGCGCACCATCGCCATCAGCAGGGTTGTCTTGCCACTGCCTTGTGCGCCGGTGATCGCCGTAATACGTGCGCCTGCCACCAGATAGCGGATGAGTCCGATCGGTAATTCCGCGTTTTCGTCCTGAATCAGTTGCTCTAGCGTGGCGCTCTGCACATCAAATTTGCGCACAAAAAAAGCCCACGATTCTGAAAACCGAGGGCGCAAGACGACGACGCGGGAGCCATCGCCCATTTCATTGACCTTATAGCCATTTGCTTCGGATAGTTGGCCGGGAAAATTGTGCTTGTAGATGATTTGGCAGACGCGGCGTAACTCCTGCTCCGAGCCAAACGATAGGAAGCTCAAATGAATGGACTTGCCCTTGTAAAACAGCCAGACACTATCGTGCGAACGAGGAAGCGCCTGCCACTGTACCTCGTCCTCCAGCACCCATTCGCCCTCCCACATCAGTGGCGGCAGCCCGGATACGCCCCCGGACACACCGTCGATCCGCATATCGCGCAGCTCGTCGATAACGCTAAAGCCCTTGTAATGCTGATAGATTCGTTGCACGACAATGCGAAGCTTGTCTTCGGTTTGCAAGGAGGGCGATTCCTTAACGTAGATGTCTCGGATCTCTGCCCTCGAAATTCGGTAAGCTTCAATCTGCCCTTCCTCATCGAAGCGTTGCCGATCCAGCTCATATGCCTGAAGCATCTGCTCCAGCGCCCGCAGCCCGAATTGCTGTTTGTAACGATCCAGCAAGATGTCGAACTGATCCTGGGCGGTGAGCGCGCCCGGTTGATGAAATGGCAGCAGCAGATTCAAGTGCGCATCGTCCAATTCGTATTGCTGCATCAGCAAATCGGCGATCACTTGCTTCACGTATTCCTTGTCCCGCAAGTCGCCTGAGGTACAGCCGCGAAGCGCCTTCTTTAGCTCTGCCCGCTTGTTCTTGCGGCGGCGATACTCCTCCTCAGACAAGCCAAAATCGCTGAGATGGCTCGTTGTCATTTCGTGCAACGTGTCTTTGACGAACGCCGTCATCGCCTCCAGTGTATAGGCCGTATCTTCCGTTGTTCCCTCCGGCAGACGTCGGCTCATGCGCAAATAGAGAAAGAAAACGGCCAGGAGCAGCAAGGAAATGACAATCAAGGTGTTCAACAGCGTCATCATGGCTTGTCCTCCTTGCCGCTGAACAAAGGCTGATTCATGCCCGTGCCTTCGATCAGCGCATGCGCCAGCGCCCGTACCTGACGGACAAAGCGATAGTTCTCATGCTGGCGCATAGTCTTGCGATTGCGAAACCAGTACGGAATCGCCTCCCCATGCTGCACTGCATCCAACCAGCCCGTATTGTGCATGACCGGAAAGGCCGATTGCTGCCAACGAAATCGGCGTTGGAGGTTATTGATGGTCAGGGATGAAGCCGAATCGAACTGTCCAAACACGAACATTGTTTTCCGAGCGCTGAGCCATGCACTTTCCGGCGATTGAAAAAAGCGTTCCAGCAGCAAGCGATTCTGCGGCAGGCAAACAATGAGGAGATCCGCCCGATTTCGTAGTTCCTCCCGCCATCCCGGAGCGTTTCCACTGCCCCCGTCGATCAGCACCAGATCGTAGGCGCGCCTAGCGGTGTCCAAAAGCGGCTCTAGCCAGCGTTCTGCCAGCCCGGCAAACCCTGCGCTCGGCTTCTCCGAGCCGGGCAGCACATCCAGCCGCTCCCGAAGCAGTGACTGCGCATAATCTCGAAGCATGCTCGCCTCCAGCTTGCGGTTCTGCAGCAGCCGCAATAGTGCATCCATGCCGGTATCCGGCAGTGGGGACGGATTTTTTTCCGGCGTGTAAAAGGCACGCTGCACCGCCTCATCCTCCTCTCGCAAAAGGCCGAGGAGCAGCATTCGCGACGAAAATTCCAGCCCCATACATGACGCTGCCGCAAGCAGGCTGGTCGTCGTTCCGGCCTGGCCCGGGAAGGGACTCCAAAACACAGCAATCATTCCCATCGTTCCACTCCTCTCTACCAAGCTCGCCATCGCTTTTGGGCAGTCGCCCATGCGCGCCGCGCGGTCTTGGCATCGCAATCTCCAAGTTGTTGCAGCATTGTGAGCAGCACCTGTCGGAATGCTCCGCTGACGCGGCGAAGATCGATGCGATGCTGATGCTGGTTGTGCACCTCCGCTATGGCATCACGTTCATCCAGCGGGAAATGAAAGGAAGGCTCCAGCCACTCCACATGGCGCAGCCGCGTTTCAGCCCGCCATGTTGGCAGTGTACCCGGTAAAGCCGGAGACAGCCAATCAAAAAAAGAGAGCGGCGTTTCCGCTTCGTGCAAGCACAAGCGCAGCAGCAGCTCTTCATTTTTTTGCAGCGACAGCCGCTTACCATCCCAACACCATACCCGCTTGTCAAAGTCGGGCAAATTGCGTCCCGTTACCATTTGGGTATGATCGGTGTCGAGTAGCAGCACATCGTACGTGCCCAGTGTTCCCGCCTGTTCCAGTGCGTGATCCAGTTGTGCGGCTGTAATGTAACCGTAGGCTACATCCATGTCTTCAAACTCCTGCACAGCGCTGCCGGTGAAGACGGGCGGCAAATAGCCCTGAACAGCTTGCCCCATTGTGGAGTCCACTAGCAGCACCTTCTGCCCCATTGCCGAGAACAAGCGCCCCAGCGCCAGTAGCACATGGCTCTTGTCCGTTGAACCGAGAAATATCATTTTTTTCATGGTCGTCTCCCTTACTGATTGAGTATGTCCTCCCACCGTTCTTCTCCCGACGGTACTTCTGTTTCGGTCACCGCTTCCGTTCCGCTTGAAGTCGAAGAAGGAATGGTTGATTCTGCCGGAGCAGAAGGAGTCGGTGGTTCCTGCGTAGGCACCGTAGAAGCCGTAGGTTGCCCCTCTCCTAAAGGTTGGTTATTGGATACCTCCGTCTCCGAAGTCCCACTGCCCGACTGCGGATGCGCTTCAAACATGGCATTGCCCTGCCGGGTAGTTGCACGTTCATTTTGCAATTGCTGCTGTATCGTAACATTGCCGCTGGAGGCCCGCAGCTTGTCCGACTCACTGACCGCCTTTAAATTGACATCCAACGTTTGGCGCAGGCTTCGAGCCAATTCCGTTTTTGCCGTTTCAAGCAGATTCGGGTCGATTTCCATCAAATCCAGCACCTTCGGATTGGCCGGATAGTTTACAACGGCTGCCTCCTGCAAGCCAGGCTCGATATAGGGGAGCGCATAAAGCCGTGCCCCTTGCAGATAGGCATCGATGATCGCACTGGACGTTTGTAACAAATCCATCTCGTTCAATTCCAGCCAAATCACATTGCCCGACAACTGCCGCACCTGCTTTTTGGACAGCAGAACAAAATCCTCGCCAGTCGGAAAACCGATCCGCACATCGATAAACTGCTCGGTCTTGAGATTGGAAGGAAGCTGAATCACCTGAAACTCCTTGAGCCGTACATCCTTTGGAACTGGCTGTCCTTCGTACAACAAAGAAGCGAGTAGCGGCGTACCTGCCTCCAGTTCCACCTTGGTATGCTTACCGATAATCGCTTCCTGATCCGTAAGGATACCCGCCGGAACAAGGGTAACGGGCATCAGAATCGCCTGTAGATCATTTGCTGTCAATTCTTTGCCTGCCCCAACACTCTGGCTTACTACCCATACCTCGCGGCTGTTCAATTCCTTCTCTTGCTTCAATTGCGCGAGCTGCCGCTCATAGCTTTCTTGCATCTGTTGTTGTATTTGCTGTTGCTCGTTATGCTTCATGAGCAAAAAGACGGCTGCAGCCACAAGCAACACCAGACTCACCGCAATGGCACAGATAACAAGTGCCTTGCGATTGCGATAGTTCCAAGACATCGCGTACGACTCCTTCCTTCATTTGAAATGATTCCCGTTTTGTTTAGCGGGCGTCCCGCGACTTAGGCTTTTGTTGCTTCTCCGCCTGATGAAGCGCCAGCTTCTCTTGCGCCCATGCTGGTGTATGCTCCGGTTTTAGGAAGCCCAGCAGGTCTTCCCGATTATAGCGGCATTCGTCACCTGAATAGAGCCTCATCGCGAAAACGGCCCTTCCGCGTGAATTACCCGATGCACCGAAGCCCCCCGTCACCCTAATCAATTGGTGATCTGCTGTGCGAAATTCCGGTCGCAGTCTTTCCGGTCGAATTACGACAAGCCTGCTGCCGAGTTCTTCCTCGCTTTTTATGGGCAGACAATGGGCAGATTGGATAGGAGGCATTGATTCTGGAATGGCAGAACGCTCGGTTTGAAGCTTCTCAATTTCCCACTGCAATAGCTTGCCAAACTCCTGCATCGCCTCCAGATAGTCCGCGAATCCTTCTCCGCCATAATACTGATCAATGCCAAACAAATTATTCTGATCACAATAGCAGACAAGATAGGGCTTCTCGCTATTCGTCGTGTCGATGCCCAAAATAACCTCGACCCTGCCAATGGGCAACGTCTGATAGACCTCATAGTCGCCAGCCATTCGTTTCTCCTGCTCCATCGTCAGTCCTCCCGACACCGTTTGCGATTAGTCTGCTTCGGCTTGGTTACCGTTCCTGTTGCCTGCTTCCTAATCGGCCGTTCCTCCTTCTTGGACGGACAGCTCTGCGTGAAACCCGGCTTTTCCTTCATTAGTTGCTCATACTGACGCCGTCTTCCTTCGGTAAAATCCATCGGGCTGCTCCTTTCTGCAAAAATGGGCATAAAAAAATCTCTCCATCTGAGAGAGAAGATAGGGTAAATTAACGCTCGTGTTCCCGTTCCCGCTGTTTCCTGCGATACCAGTTTTCCAACAATTGCACAAGCAGGTCTTCCTTTTGCTGCTCGGTAAATTCTTGCGGAAAGAACTTTTCAATACGCTCCTTGCGGATCGTCAGCTTTTCCTTTTGGTTCGGTTTTTCCTCTGTCAAAATAGCAAAGATAACATCAACATTCAGCTTGCCATCCTGATTAAGCTTTTTCATACGCTGCGCCTGCGCCAGTGAGGGCGTACAGTCCTCGGCCTGCATCGTTTCCAGCAGGGCTTGCTGTTCTTTCTCGGCCAAGTAAGAGATTTCAACTGCGGGGCCAAATGCCATTTCCTTGTCATCGACCATTTCAATAATGGGAGGAATGAGTTCTGTCAGGCGGATATAGCGTGAAATTTGATTTTTACTTTCTCCAACTTGTTCAGCCAACAGTTCTCTGGACTCCTTGCCTCCTAACTTCCGCCCAACTTGGGCGGAAGTCAAATCACTGCGTTGACCTTGCCTTTTCATGGCTTCCAGCTTCATTTTATAAGCAAACGCCTTTTCACTCGGAGACACATGTTCCCGCTGCAAATTACTGTCTACCATAATAATGGTCGCCTGGTCGTCGTCCAACTCTCGAACAAGGCACGGAATGGATTCCATTCCTGCCATTTCACTTGCCTTCTTACGTCGATGCCCAGCCACCATTTCAAAGCCGCCATCCGTTTTAGGACGTACCAGCACAGGAACCAGCACCCCGTATTGCTTTACGCTTTCTGTCATCTCCAGCATTGCATCGTCCGCCCTAACTTTAAAAGGATGATCGAGGAAATCACTAATCTCCGCCAGCGGAATATCCTTGATCTGTTCCTTCTGAGTCACATTCCGTGTTTCTTCCGTTGTAAACAAGTCATCGACTGTGGTCAGCTTTATGCTGGCGCGCCGATCTTCTTTCGCTGCCAATATCCTGCACCTCCTTCGTTAATGAAGCGTATGCCTTGGCGACTTGTCCGTTCGGATCGTGCGCATAAATGCTTTTTCCGCGTGCGCTGGTTTCCGCCGCGCGGATAGAAAGAGGAATTTCTGTTTGAAACACACGCAACTTGTCGCCATAATCCCGGCGAAGGATGAAAGAAATATCCTTAGCAAAATTGGTGCGGCTGTCCACCATCGTAAGCAGCACACCCTCCACTACCAGCTTCTTATTGATTTGACGGCGAACACGGGCAACCGTCTGTAACAACTGTGTCATGCCTTTTGCGGGCAAATAATGCGCCTGAACAGGAATGATGACGCTATCTGCCGCTGCCAAAGCATTGATCGTCATCATGCCCATGCTTGGCATACAGTCGATCAGGATATAATCATAGTTCTCTTTTATCGAATCAACGTACCCGCGCAGTATCGTTTCCCGGCTCATCGTATTGACGAGCGCCACTTCAACGGCAGACAGTTCGATGTTGCCCGGCATCAGGTCAATTCCTTCGTGATGTTGCAAAATACCCTCCTGTGGGTCGAAGGCTTCCTCTGCCATACATTTTTGCAGCATTGTCGCCAGCGATACAGGGAGGTTGTCCGGCTCTTGAAAGCCAAGCGAATCCGTTAAATTCCCTTGCGCGTCAGCATCCAGCAGCAGCACCCGGTTGCCTTCCGCCGCCAACCCGATGCCGAGGTTGACCGCTGTCGTTGTTTTGCCCACTCCGCCTTTCTGATTGGCAAGGGCGATGACCTTGGCCATGTGGTTCAGTCTCCTTTCAATAGAGAAAAGGCCGGTTGCTTCGAGGAGCCCGGGCACCGGCCTTTCAAAGTCATCTATATAAAAAGAGAGCATCCAAAAAGGATGAACTCTTGGATATTCGACTTCAAAGGATGCTTTCATCTAAAGGCAATAGCGTAATGCATTTCCATCAAGCTGCTTGCTTTTTGTGCTGCACCAGAAACTAATAACAACGAGTGTCTGTACCAATGCAGGCTCCAAGCCTGCTGGCAATCTGAAATTTTCATAAAAGGGTAATCCGCTTGTATCCTAGCAGTAATCTCTTATGGGCGAGTAACGTAAATAGAAAAATTTATCCGGCGGACAGAGGTGAACTGTCATCATAAGCGCATGCTTGCGCTTCCTCCAGGATCACTGCAGGCCGCCCCCATTGCGATAAACTGTGGCTGGACGGAAGTATCATAATCCCTCCACGCAGGTCATCGCCGAAAATGGAACCACCATTTCGTTATGCATCACTGGAATCGCTCTCTTCTTGCCCTGCATCTCAGACGGACGTCAGGAACAATACGGTCATGGCGCGCTTGCATACTGGCTCTCCTTTGAGGCTACATGGGGAAAGTACCGGACAAACTTGTATTCTATTTTCAAAGAGCCGTTGAGAGATTTTTGTCTCTCTATAAGCCGTTTCATTTTCCGGGCAAAATCGGGTAGTTTGAGGAAAAATAATCTAAATAATTTTATGAGGGCATCTCGCGGCGTTCTGGCTACCCAAAACAGGCGACAATAGACTAAATGTGTTGGAGATTTAGGGATAGGATAGAATGGTGAGAGGACAACGCGTTTTGATATAAAGATCCATGACGGTGAAAAAAAGTGAACGGATAAGCACAATTGTCATATTCTTGTCCTTTCTGGACTCAATGCGATCTAACACATATATCACTTTTATTAAGGGTGAGTTCAGTACCCCCAATAAGGAAATGAATCAAAAGTAATGGATCGCCATAATTCGACATTTTTTTCGAGGTTATTGCGATATAATTATACAAAATGTCTTATGTAAAGGAATTGATTCGTATGAATAAAGCACTGATAATACAGGCTTTATCAGAGCCTGTCGAAGCGACCGCCGAGATCAATAGTGTTGTTACTCGTGTGAAAACAGATCGTACAGCGCTTCTAAAGGATATTTTGTTGGCAGTTGAACCTGAAGAAATTGGTGGTAGAACAGCCTTAGCTGGTTTCTTTTATCAATTTTTGGTGACAATTGAATACATAATTGAAGTAATGGAAGGCAAATGGGACTTTGTATCCGTAGAGCTACATGAAGATATTATAGTTGGAAAGGATAATGTAATTCGCTTTAGTCAAGTCAAGACGAGTATGGAGCCAGATTTAAAAGTTAGTGAAACTGGCATCTACAGTCGATCCTCTTATGAAAAAGATGGAAATTCATATAGATTACCAGACAGTTGGGTTGACAAATTGCTCTTAAAAGCTCGCTATTTCCCACAGAATCAAGGTTTTACTACTCAATTTGAGTTAATCACTAGTTTTGTTGTAACCCCTTCACGAGATGTAAATGTTTCTGCACATTGTAAAAATTATAATTTCAATAGCGGGATTCCTACTGATGATCATTTGCTAGGTCGTTTGTCCAGTCAAATGTACGATAAAAAGAACCAACGTTATTTTGATTATCCAGCAATTTGTGGTGAAGAAATTAGTTCGCTTCTTTCCAGATTTAATATTTGTAAAAAAATGGATTTATTAAACAGCTATGATTTTGTCAGTCTACTTCTATACCGACTAAGTGAAAAACTAGAGCCTGGAATACGAGTATCTGTAGAAGATCTACAGTGGTTAATTGGTCTGTTAATGGAGAAATGCCAAGCAATTGGAGATAACTTGGTTCTATATATAGACAAAACAGAAGTAGAGGGAATCAGACAACAACTTCATGATAGAGCAATGAGCACAGTTGGTGAGTCTGTTAGGAGATATGACAACGCAGCAGTTGTTAATCACGTGTTTGACCAATTGTTACATGAAATTCGATCTGTAGAATTATATGACGATTTAGAACGTGAGGTTCACGCATATAAGGCTCATTTGGTTGAGTGGGTTAGTACGGGTGGGACGATTCGAAACCTAATAAATCGCTATCTGGATGGAAGAGAATATTCTAACAAATATCGAGAAATAACTGAACATGACCAAACTACAAAGCTGCTCGAATTATTTAATTCTGCGTTACTTCTAATATTGATAAATGAAGAAATGTTACGAATATCGTCGAAACATCAATCTTTGTTAGTAAAAGAAATGGGAGTCCAATTTCTTTCATTTCTAAGTCTAAATCGAGGTGAAACACTAGATATTGCAGTTGATAAAGTACGTAGTATTTTTGCTGATCCTGAGTTGTCAGTTGATATACTTTTACATCCACCTTCAACAGTTCTTTTACAAGGACGCTTTGCGGGTAATAATGGTCCATCAAAAACAGTTGCAATCTATGAAGAACAGCCTGAATTAACTGAACTACCTGAAGACGATTCTCTAGTTAATCTTAAGATCATACTCGACTTTCTCCCTGGAGGGAAATTGCTTGAACAGTATGATCAAATATACGCTTTCAGCACAATGGAAGAGTTGAAAATACATTTAAAAGAATTCTGGGGGCAATTACAGGAGGTTCGCGATGGAAGCATATAATCATACTCTTGATAGATTATTTGAAGAAGGCTTCGAAGTGGTGCCCAATGTTGGCAATACTGAAATTGGAATAAAATGTTTCAGCAACGGTTCAAAGTTTGTTATTCTACAAAGATGGGAAATCACGACTACTATTCAAAGGGTAAATGAAGAGGCTTCTATTTTGAGAGACAGTTTATTGCGAAATAGAATGAACGCTTGGAATGCTTACTACCTGATCTGCGAAGCTGGCGACCGCCCAATTAGTGAAGAGATAGCTTATTCAATAGAAAGAGATCCAAAAGCCTTACGTAAGTATGTCATTCGATCTGCACTAGACCTTCAAAGAATTCCTTTTTTAGATTCGGAAGAATTAACCAAAAAAGAAGCTTCCATTGAACTACTTACTTCGATTCAAATGACTAAGACGATTACGCAATTAATTGAGTACATCCGTCAACATGATGGTGAGAGACGAAAGTTGAACCAAAAGGAATTAGAAACAGCCATTATTGAAATTGAAAAGATGGACGGAGGTCTCGTTCAATGAAGATTCAAATGGTACGTATTCAAAACTTTCGAAAATATTTTGGTCTACATGAGTTTAATCTCAGTAAAGATATAACTATTTTTTATGGACCCAACGGTTATGGCAAAAGTACTTTCTTTGATGCTTTAGAATGGTGTATATCTGGGACAATTCATAGATTCAGTAGACAAAAAGATTTTAGCGACAAAGATGTAATTTGCTTTCAATGTGATGAACGGGAAGCTATATGTTCGGTTGAAGTTATATTTGAAAATCATAAATTAGTTAGAGGATTTAAAATTGTTGACGGAACGCCTAGTAATATGACAGTTTCTATTACTAAGCCTGATGGTTCAACTATTCGTGGAAAAACCCTAGTTGATCAATTTTTAAGAAAGACATCCTACCTTAAGTCGGGTCGTACTTTAGTTGGTGACTTAGTAAAACAAACTCATATATTGTCACAGGATCAAATTACAGATTTTATTTCTCATGATGATGCAAAACAAAGATTTGAAGCGCTCTCTGATATTATGGGGCTGAAAAATGTTTTGAGTCTTGTGGACAACATGAAATCTATTAGAAGTAAATTACAATCACATAGTTTGAAAATTGAAGATACGATTCAGAGCCAAACCTCTGTAATTGATAAACGAAAAGAGGACTTAGTATCTTTCGATTCATCCTACATAAAAAAATGGTCTGAGGATAAAACTATTCCACTCGATTTTGACCAATTGCAGGTTCAAGTTCCCAAAATACAAGAGGAGTTGTTGTCCCGTACAGGGTTAATTAGTCAGAGAGTAGATAAATTAGAGATACTAAATGGGTTAGGGTATAATATGATTCAAGATTGTGTAGATCGCAAAAATGATCTGGCAAAAGAATTAGAACTGCATAATGAACAAACAGAGAATGCCCAGAAATTACTTACTCAGGTGAGTACGGTAATTGATTCACTTAGCGGTGACAAGGCTCATTTCGACACACTAAATAAATTGGAGATTGAAGAAAGGGAATGCTTAGAAATTGTAAAAAAGGTTTCGAAAAATGATCCACCTGACGCTTTAGAACTAACAAAGATACTATCTCAAAAGAGAAGATTATTAACCAAACATGACACCGCCCTATTATATATTCAAGAGTATCAAGAACTAGAGCAAATAATTGCAATAATCCCCACACTTAAGGAACAACAGTACACAAAAGTTAATAAGCTTCGTAAGCGACGTGAGCGATTACTTACATTATTGAGTGTAGTAAATAATCGAATATCAAATCATGCCAGTGGGTCTTATATAAATCTTGTTGCGAATGTTCAAAATATATTTGAACATCTAAAAAATGAACATGTCCATGATGGCATTTGTCCTGTATGTTCTGTTGACCATGGGAATGGGAATCAACTTGAAAATAGAATTCACGAATCAATCCAAAAACACAATGAAAATCTACAACAGTACACAAATGTGTCTGAGAGTTTATCGAGTCGAAAAAAGCGATATGAAACTCACCTTCAGCAAACGGAAAAAGATCAAAAAGATGCTCAAGACAAAGAAAAAGAATATGAGCTTAATCATAAAAATAGCCATGATCGTATATCACAGATTAAACAATTCGAAGATTTCCAGTTAGAATTGTTTAATCTGCCTTTTCAAAAAGTACAGCAAGCTAGAGAATTAATTCAAAATGAAATCAATAATATTGAGGCTGCTAAACAGGCTAACAATAAACTAACACAAGTCCGACTAGACCTGAATAATTTAAAAAATACTACTGGCTTGTCAAAAGTGTATACTGAACAAGAGGCCGAATCGAAACTTCAGCGATTTAAACGGGCGTTAGGCCGCATTAATAATTATATTTTACTTAAAAATTTATCAAGAGATAAGACTATCACTGAAATTAATTCATTAAATGGAGTATTAATGAGTCTTCAAGAATCTATTGCTAAAGATGAATATGAAAAATCATTGAGTCCACTGATTAGTCAATATAAGACCGAGTTACAGGGATTAAAAGAAGAATATGCTGCTACAGCAGCTTTTGTCCAATCGCTCTCCACTAATCAAAAAATACAAAAAGATATTAAAGAAATGGAAAAAATAAGGAATAATAAGATTCAGGAGTTTTCCGTCACAACAGAAAAATTAACGGAGATTCAAACATTTTTAGAAGAGGCAGCAAAGCGGCTTGGTACGACAGCTAAAGACATATTGAATCAATCGTCCTCCTCCATTCAAAAGTACTTTCGTTATTTGAATCCAATGCCTATCACCTCTCCTATTCGATTTGAAGGGAACGATGATGAACTAAAAATCATGCTTCAAACTTCTGGTGAGAACAAATCACTATCTAATGTTCAGTACACACTCAGTTCGGGACAATTAAATGTCCTCGCCATTTCAATTTTTCTAGCAGTGAATCAGTCTCAGCAAGTGAGTGTTCTTGATTTTGTAGCAATTGATGATCCTATTCAAAATATGGACGATGTGAATCAGTTTTCAATATGTGATGTTCTTGGAACGTTATCCAAGCAGCTTTTATTTGCAACACATGATTATGAGTTCGTAAAACTTTTTATCAAAAAAAATGAACACCGAAAAGATGAAATCCAAGTCTATATGATTGATGCTCCTCAGCTTACGGAGAAAAAAATCAAACGGTTGACATTCGAATAAAATTACAAATTAATCTATGATACCAATACGTTTTAAAGCTGCCATACAGACCGAATCAATCAGCGTGTCAGCCGTGGCAACATATTTATTGGCTTCTATTATTGTTTTATATTTCAATGGAAATAACTTTGTGACCTGATAAGTATTAAAACTATCAAGAATTTTATAGATACAGGAATCATCCAAGGAATCGACTTTGTATCCTAGGACTTCCTGCTCTATTAAGTCACGTTTCTCTGCTTCATCAAGATCATCCCATTTGATTTTCACTTCAACCTCTCCTTTGTATTCGTCGGGTTGATGACAAATAAAGATACAAAATGCATTACGGACTACATGACTGAGATGACTAAACAATTAAGCTTATTACGTTGGTCATCGATGGAAGAACAACTAAATCCTCAAATTAGAGTACTATTTCATTCATGAAATTATACGACGGCAATGAATGCTTTATGCAAAATTAAATGTTCATCTACGACATACAAAGGCCACCTTCTTTAATTTTGAAGGTGGCCTTGCAAGCAGTTTTCCAATTCAAGGGGCTTACGTTTTCAGCAGAACATTACAATTCCATAAAAAAACAGTGTTCTGGTGAAGCTATTGATTATTCTACAGTATGCTCAACAAGGGCTTATTAGATAGCCCTCCTGTCGATTAAAATTCACTTCTCATATCCACCCATTTCAAATCCAACACAACCGAAACCTTAATCGTATCTCTCAACACCTTGTTCTTATAGTCACCGTCATCCTTCGTAAAGGAGAAATACTTCGCCGAATGCTGAAAACTATAGACTTCTAGGTATCGACTCGACATATCCCCACCACGCACTCCACATGACTCGTCCAAGGAATCACAAACACCAATATGAAATAACACACACATTAAGAACCCTTATAATATAAGGGTTCTTTCCTTGTTATACATATATATAAGATACTGAAAATTATAGTCCGACCTATAGTTCGCCCCCAATCCGTCCCCATGAAAAGAGCCGCAGGGATGCTTTCCCATACGGCTCTTTTTTTATGTTACCATCTATATCCATTTATCGTCAAGATGCATTATCCACTCTCATCACGTCCATAAATGGCACCTTTTCCAACTCGCCATTTTTCTGCTCAACGTGAATCAACTTTGTCCTTGAGTCCATCTTTACGATCCGGCCGGTAATTGATCTCTGAAACCATACCTCCAATTGCACCGTCACCTCTTCTTGGTGTGCCTCCACCAGGCGTTCCCCTATTTCCTCCAGCACATATTCGTCCCTTGTCGGCCGTTTAGGCCCTTTATCTCTTGCCATAATTGATC
>NZ_MXQD01000076.1:0-28852 GCF_002165585.1 Paenibacillus sp. MY03
TTCACCTGTCTACCTAAAGGGGAGCATATCACCTGGTTAGTTGGCTCTTTGTTTTGTTGCAGAAACAAACGGGTACCATAGTGATAGTGACATTTATCACAGCATGATTGAGCATCTATCCATATAATGGACCTATAACCACTACATAATATGAATTTGGAGGTGCAAAGATCATGTCGAAAGAGATCAATATTCCCGAGAACCCGGTCTCCAGATTTTTATTCAGCAGCACGAAGGCTGGTTGGATATGGCTTTTTGTTAGATTGTATCTTGGATATTCGTGGATCACTGCAGGTTGGAAAAAAGTGAACTCGGATGCATGGGTTGGCGAAAACGGGGGAGCCGCGATCAAAGGTTTCGTAAGCGGAGCGTTGGCCAAGGCCGAGGAAGGCAAGGATGTAACGGGCTGGTACGCATCGTTTCTCGAAAACATGGTATTGCCAAATGCGAAAGTATTCGCGGTTATGGTCGCTTTCGGCGAGCTGCTTGTCGGGATTGGTTTAATCGTAGGCTTACTTACAGGTATTGCCGCATTCTTTGGGGCGATCATGAATGTAAGCTTCTTGTTCGCGGGTACGCTAAGCACGAATCCTCTGCTGTTTATCCTTGCCACATGGCTCGTCCTGGCTTGGAAAAATGCCGGCTGGTACGGACTGGACCGCTTCGCATTGCCGCTGCTGGGAACGCCGTGGGCTCGTAAGGGTAATGAATTTGTCGGGCGCGACAGGAATAACACATCTGTATAAAGAATCAACCAAACCTATGCCTTCAATGGCGTAGGTTTTTTTTCTGTTTGTTTTGATTATATTCAAAAAAACGAACAACATAAACAAATTCATATCATTGCCAATCGATTTTGGATTAGGTATGATAACAAAATTAAGCGCTTACAACTTTACTAGGAATGGATGATGAGATGATTCTTAAACGTTTGTATCCCAAAAGTGTCTATATGCAAATTGTTAATAGAGTAGAGAAACTTCAGAGACTTCTAACTCTCACTAATAGCTCCATAAATAAAGAAATCCATTGCTCAGGGACTTGGCGGTGTTATCACTGTCTGAGGCGTGAGCGTTTTTTTGTTGTTTAGGAAATTATGCGACTCCCAGACTTGTAAACATGCGGTAGAAAAATCTAACAGACGCAAGCGACGCTATTTGTCCGATATTTAACCTCAAACAAATCTAATGGACAGGAATGACGCTATTGGGTCGTAATGGAGCCAATTTGCACGATGATGATGCCAATAAGGTCATGTATGTCCTTTAGATTTTAGAAAGCCCCAAAAATCGAAGAATAGCGTTATATGTGTCCGTTAGGCGAGGGAGACTGGACGTTTTTTGGGTTTTTGAATCACCTTTAGGTGATTTTATTCTACATTTAATATAGTTCGCTAATTACTATGGTTCTGCACATATAACTGTCTAAAATCGGTAGGTGTCATACCGGTATGCTCCTTGCAAGGGATAATCATGGAAGCTCCGTATGCGAGAATCCGCATGTCGAATTATGTGGTAAAAAATCTCTTGTGCAGAAATTAAATTCGTGATACATTGAAAAAGAAGTTAAATTTACTTACTAATAACGATATCGTGTAATTTAGAAACATGAGAGGAGAACGCAAGGTTGAAATCAGCCATTTGGTTGAAACGCTATGACACTATCGACTGGAAGTGATGATATGGACGAATATTACAATATTATTATGGGGATTTTGGAGGATTGCTTACAATCTCAGAGGATGAACATCAAGGACTCTGCGGATTTATGCACGAAAGCCATGATCGAGAAAAAGCAACTGTACTTTTTCGGGACCGGCCACTCCCATATGCTAGCCGAAGAAGTGTTCTATCGCGCAGGTGGACTGATTCATATCAAGTCGATTTTGGAACCGTCGCTCATGCTGCACGAAGGAACGACGAAAAGCACCAAAATGGAGCGTTTGGAAGGCTACGCTGAAATTTTGCTCGAGGAACACAAAGTCGAAGCCGGCGATGTCCTGTTTGTCATTTCGAACTCAGGTTTGAATGCGGTTCCAATCGAGATGGCGATCGAAGCCCGGAAACGCGGGGTTTCCGTCATCGCCCTTACGAATTTAAAGCACTCGACGGATGCCAAGCCGAGACATAAGAGCGGAGCCAAGCTTTACGAGCTGGCAGATATCGTCATCGACAACTGCGGCACCGTAGGAGACGCGGCGGTTTTCATGGAATCGATCAACATGTCGGTAGGCCCGACCTCGACGGTAATCGGATCCTTCATTATTAATGCCCTCGTCGTGGAAATTGTCGAGAATCTCATCGCGAACAACATTTTCCCTCAACTGTACCTAAGCGCGAATATAGAGGATGGGGACGAGCATAATGCCAAGGTGGTTCCTTGTTGAAAGCGGATTCATTATTGCGTACGATGCATCATTTATGACGAACCGCCAGTAATGACGAAGATTTCATTACGGGACGAACCAGTCCGGTAGTGTTAAATCATAATAAACTAATGGGGGGTTACAATGAAAAACGGAAATCTGAAAGCCAAGTCAACCTTGTTGATCGCAATCTGTCTCATCGTCGCAACGGGCTGCAGTAACAACGGCAATACAAAGAACGAGGGCTCCACCGCCTCGCCGAGCTCCGAAGCGACAAGCTCTGAAGCCACCGCAGCACCGGAAAAAAAGGAAAACATGAAGCTATTTATGACGAACTCCGGACTTACGATGCCGGATGGCACCGACCCTAGCAATAACGAATTCATTAATGTAGTCGAAAATTACGCGAACGTGGACTTGGAAGTTACCGTGCCCGAGTTCGCCGATTATGCCACGAAGTTGAACCTGCTACTCGCTTCCGGCAACCTTCCCGACATCGTGCATACAAACAATGTCGACCCCGTAAACGCGGCGGCAGAAAAGGGAGCCTTTATCGATCTCAAACCCTATTATGACAATTCTCCTGAAATACAAAAATGGATTACCCCTGAAATGATGGAGATGGCAAGTTACAAAGGGAAATACTACCGATTGCCGATGGCTACCGGCAAAGACGCGCCTCAAGGCGGAGGCAACTACATCAACAAAGATCTGCTTGACAAGTACAACGACGGCCAATATCCGGATTCAGTCGAAGGATATGTCGAATTGCTAAGAAAGATCAAAGCTGCCAACCCGGACGCCGTACCTCTTACCGCGTACCAAGACCCGGGCTCTGGTGTAATCTTCCTCGGCGGCCAAGGCTTCTTCCAATGGTACGGCGCTAGACCGAACGAATTCCGTGTGCAAGACGGCAAAGTGATCAGCACGTTTGTACTTCCAGAATACAGGGAAGCCGTCGAGTTGTATAGACAACTCTACAAAGAAGGTTTGCTTGATCCAGGATTCGCTACAAACGACTGGGGCAAATGGTACAACAACCTGAACAAAGACGCATTGCTCGTCAACGATACGGCGGACCAGCTAATGCCGCTTGCAGCTTTCCACAAGCAAAGCAAAGGAACGCAATCGGATACGTCTTTCCGCTCGCAAATCGCATTCGCTCCGCCGCTTAAAACCTATCCTTCTGTACTGAAGGATGTGAAGTACACGTACATGAAGAAAGGATCGCCGATTATTTTTCACGGCATCTATATTTCCAGCAAGACCAAGGATCCGGAAAGAGCTTTCAGAGTATTGGAGGGTTTCGCTTCCGACGAACTAAACGAAGCGATCTTCTGGGGCAAAGAAGGCTCCGAGTACACGGTCGAAAACGGCAAGCGCGTACCGAACTCCGAAAAGTTGCTCGATGCCAACCGTTACTGGTCCTTGCAGCTCTCGATCGTGCGCGGCTTCTCCGCCGGCGCGGAATCGAAAGCGGCGCAACAACTGCAAACGCTGGGACAAGAGGAATTCGACTATTCCAACAACAGCCTGAAGATTGTTGCGGACCAAGCGGAAGAAGTGGGCGTCAACATGTTCTCGCTCATTCCGGTGCTGGATGAAATCGCTCTCAAGCTGCCCGAATCGAACAAATTCCTCAGCGCCGCCACGGTAGACGCGATCATGGGCAAAATCAGCATGGAGCAGTTCGACAAGAAGGTCGGCGAATATTCGGATAAGTACAGCTTCATCGCCGATGCCTATACGAAGTACATGAACGAGAACAAGGCGAAGCTGGATAGCTGGGGCGTTAAAGAAGTGAACTGGTAATTTACAGGGAACCGATAATGGTGTGGGATGCATGTAATGGCATACATCCCACACCAAAAACTTCCGGAATTTATTCGAAGTCAGGGGCAGGTGTTATCTTGAGATGGAGTCCGCCGTCAAGCGAATTAAAAAAAGGAAAATCACGAAGAGGGTATTAGGGCTGTATCTTCTGATTGCTCCGATACTCGTACTATTGTTTTTGTTCAGCTACATTCCGATGTACGGCATTCTCATTTCCTTCCAGGACTACTTTCCTTATAACGGCGTCAGCGGCAGCGACTGGGTTGGATTGAAGCATTTCAAATACTTTTTAACGGATGACACCTTTTATAACGTGTTTAAAAATACGCTCATCATCAACTTTTACGACATCGTCTTCGGTTTCACCGCACCGATCGTTTTCGCAATATTAGCCAACGAGCTGTTGTATAAGCCATTTAAGAAAATCGTCCAATCGATCTCGTATTTGCCGAATTTTTTCTCCTGGGTCGTCGTCGCCGGTCTCATGAAATTACTGCTGACCCCGGAAGCGGGCGGATTGGTCAACTCTACATTGAAGACCCTGTTCGGAATGGATCCGATCAACTTTTTGGGCGAAGATGACCTGTTCGTTCCGATCGTCGTCGCGCTTGATATTTGGAAAGGCGTCGGCTTTAGCGCGATTCTGTACTTTGCGACGATCGCCAACATTCCATCCGAACTTTACGAGGCGGCATCAATCGATGGGGCATCGAGAATCCGGAAAGTGATTCATATTACGTTGCCAAGCATGTTGCCGATTATCGTATTGATGTTCTTGCTCAAATTATCCACGATATTTTCAATCGGTTTCGATCGTATATTTAACCTGCAGAACCCGCTTGTTTACGAGAGCTCCGAAGTCATCAGCACCTATGTCTATCACGTTGGTCTTCAGCAAGCGCAATTTAGCTTGACAACGGCGATCGGCTTAGTGCAAAGTTTGCTCGGGTTTACGCTGCTGATCGTCAGCAACAGGCTCTCCAAACAGTTCGTGGGCCTCGGACTCTACTAATACCAAGGTTAGCAAGGAAAGCGAGGGGGCTTCCAGTTGAATCACAGATCGCCATCCAGGATCGTATTTGAAGTTTTCAACTACATGGCATTTGCGGTGTTTACGTGCATCATTCTCATCCCGATTATTAATGCGCTTGCAATTTCGTTTAGCAGCTATGATGCGGTCGCCGCCGGCGAGGTTGGGCTTTGGCCTGTCAATTTCAACGTGCATGGCTATTTGACGATCGTGACGAACTGGACCTTCGTCACCACTTTCTTTAATACGGTAGGGATTACGGTCGTGAACACGTGCTTTAGCATCGGGAGCGCACTTGCAGCCGGATACGTGCTCGGAAACAAACATCTGATCGGCAAAAGAATGCTGATGATTTACATCCTGATTCCGATGTATTTTAGCGGAGGTTTGATTCCCTTTTACTTGACGGTCAATCAGTTGGGCCTTTACAACACGTATTTTGCTCTGATTTTGCCAGCACTCGTCAACGTTTTTTACATTATTGTTTTCAGGAATTCAATCGCGAACATACCGGCCGAGCTGGCCGAATCGGGCGAAATCGACGGAGCTGGCGACTTGACGATTCTGGTACGGATTCTCTTGCCTGTCATCAGTCCGATGATCGCAGCCTTCGTCATCTTTAGCGCGGTAGCTTACTGGAACGAATGGTATAACGTCTTGCTTTTCATCTCGGACGACGACAAATACACGTTGCAATATTGGCTGAGGCAGCTTCTGGTGAGCCACGAATTTTCGGATTCGCCTAATAATCCGTTAAGGGCAATTGTGAATTTGGATCGAGTCAGCCAGAGTACGCTCGAAATGGCGGCAACGATAATAACAATTGTTCCGATTGCGCTCGTTTACCCGTTTATGCAGAAATATTTTATCCACGGCATCGTCGTAGGCGCCGTCAAAGGTTGAGAGGCTTTGGCTATTAGCTTCAAATATTCGATAAGCAAATTACTTCAGGATGAGGAGATGGAAGACGATGACATTGGCAATCGCAGGAGGAAAGCCGGTTCGGACGAAACCGTTCGCGCAATGGCCGATATTCGACGACTTGGAACGGGAGTACGTGCTTCGCGCTTTGGATTCGGGCAAATGGGGCGGCGTAGGCAGCACGTTTGGAGGGGAGGAGCCTTTCATTCCGCAGTTCGAACGTGAATTCGCAAAGCTGCAGGACGCGAACCATGCCGTTAGCTGCGTCAACGGCACAGTGGCGATTACCGTTGCGCTCCAAGCAGCCGGCGTCAAAAGCGGAGACGAGGTCATTATTCCTCCTTACACATTCGTCGCGACTGCTACCGGGGTGCTCGCTTTCGGGGCGATTCCCGTGTTCGTCGATATCGAGGAAGATACGCTGCTGATTGATCCGGACAAGATCGAACAGGCCATTACGCCGAAGACGAAAGCCATCATAGCAGTTCATATTGCCGGGGCGGTCGCGGACATGACCCGGATTATGGAAATCGCCCGCAAGCACAATCTTGCCGTCATCGAGGATGCGGCGCAAGCCGTCGGCGCGCAGTGGGAAGGCAAAGGCGTCGGGGCTATCGGCGATTTGGGCACATTCAGCTTCCAGTCGAGCAAAAACCTGAACGCGGGCGAAGGCGGCATCGTCATCACGAACGACTCGTCCTTGTGGTCCCAAGCGTGGTCGATCTGCAACGTCGGACGCATTCCGGAAGGAGCTTGGTACCAGCACGAGGTGCTTGGGCAAAACTATCGGATTACGGATATACAGGCGGCGCTATTGCTGGCCCAAATGACCCGGTTGGAGCAGCAAATGATCCAACGGGAAAAAAACGCACAAATTCTCGATGGACTGATCGGGGAGATTCCGGAGCTGACGTTGGTTCGCAGAGATCCCCGCATAACTCGACATGCCCATCATATCTACATGTTCAAGCTGGAGCGGGAATTCGCAGAACGGATCGACAAAAACGAATTCATTCTCAGGGTCAACGCGGAGGGCATTCCGATCTCCTATGGATACGTTCCGCTTAACCAGACTAACGCCGTATTAAGCGCTACCAAGCAGTGGCTGGGAGAAGAACGAAGCTTTGAGTGTCCGATCTGTGAGCGCTTATCCGCCAAGCAAGTGCTTTGGCTGGGACAAAACGTACTGTTGTCCGAAGAAGAAGCGCTGCACGATGTCGCGGAGTCATTGAACAAAGTGATTCGTTCCTTCGATGTCTGATCCGAGGAGATATCTGCGATGAAAATAGCTAGAGTAGGGATCTTAATTGACCAACGTATGATGGCCAAACGCCATCGTTACGGCTTGAACGCGTTTGAAAGCTACTTGACCGAAATATTGGCGCATGCTGGGATTACGCATCGCATGCATGCGTCCTTGCAGGAAGCGATAGATGCCGAGACGGATATTCTCGTCGTGGCGCTGGAGGACGACGACCCCTCCGATCTGGAACGAATATTCCAATTCGCAGAGCAAGGAGGGACCGTCGTCTCCTATGGCGGGCTTGATAAGTTAGCCGATCGACTGGGTTGTGCACGGCTCAAAGCACGGAACGAAGTGTACGCGCTTGTGCCGGAGGAGCATGGTAATTATCCTCCTTTGCGCGCATTACGGGCGGATCCGTGGCAGCCGGAAGAAGCATCGGATATTCAAGTTGTGTCGTTCGGCAAGCTAACGTCTCTGAGTAAAGACGACGGCCGAGATGATGCGCTGTTGCTGTGTTTTTGGGTGGGGGAGGGCTCCATCGATAGATTTAGTGTAAATATTCCTAGTATGGTAGTCGCATTTCAGCAGGGAGCGGAGCCCGTTCTAAAGGACGGGTTTCCCGCCATGGACGGCAGCGCCGAGGTGAACGACGGAGTTCTCAAAGCCGACGACGGCATGCAGCTGGATTGGGAGCTTGACCGGCTTCGGACCGAAACCGGGCAGATGTATTTCGCTTACCCGTACGCCGATTTCTGGCGAGAGATTTGCGTAGGGCATTTGCTTAGAACGGTCGTTAGCAAAGGAATGACGCTGCCCTTCGTCGGCTATTGGCCGGACGGGGTGCAAGGCGTCGCGACGATCTCTCACGACAGCGACGGCAATGAGGACGCGCATGCAGCAAGCACCCTCGCGCTGCTCAAGGAACACGACATCCAAACGACTTGGTGCATGCTCGAGCCGGGGTACGGCGCGCCTGTCTACCGGGAAATCAAAGAGAACGGCCATGAATTGGCGTTCCATTATAACGCTCTTCATTTGGAGAACCGAATTTGGGATCAGGCGGATTTCCATCGCCAGCTCGGTTGGCTAAAGGATGCGGCCGAATGCGATGTCGTCTTGACGAACAAAAATCACTATACCCGGTTCGAAGGCTGGGGCGAATTGTTTCAATGGTGCGAGGAGGCCGACATTGTCGTCGACCAAACCCGCGGACCGAGCAAAGGCGGCAACGTCGGATTTCTGTTCGGCACCTGTCATCCGTTCTTTCCGATCGCTTGGTCGGACGAAGGCAACCGGCTGTACCGTGTACTGGAAATCGGCTTCCTGACCCAAGACATGGGCATCGGACTCCCATGGGCGGATACGAGCATTATCGGGACCTTCTTGGAACAGACGAAACGCGCCGAAGGTGTGGCTCACTTTCTGTTTCATCAATACCACATTCATACGAACCCGCGCGTCGTCGATGCGTTCGGCCAAGTCGTTCGGGAGGCGAGGCAGGCAGGATTCGAGTTTTGGACGTCGGCGCGTATTTACGAATGGGAAATGCTGCGCAGACGGATCCGGTTCGAGGGCGTGGACATGGAGGGGCATGCGGCACTCGCGGACGGGACGGCATGCGAAGGAGCGATCGTCTGGACTCCGCTTCCTCAAGGATCTGCGGCGCGGGACGGCGAAGAACTGCGATTTGGCGTTCGCTGCGTGAAACAGGTTTTGTAAGATTGGAGACGGCGCTTGAGCCGAATAGAATCATAAAAAGGAGAAAACACATGGCTTCTTCCATCCGCTCCGAATTATGGCTTCCTCCCGAGGAGATCGTGCCGGATTTATCGCTGATCCATCCTCGGGTTTTTTATTCGCAGGAAACAATCGCTTCCTATCAGGAAGCGCTAAAACAGGAAGCGCCGTCGAATGATCGCTACAGCCGGCGGAGCTTGGCGGCGAAATTAGCGGAACAGGCGGACGCTCTGCATTTTATGGCGCTTAAGGACGAGGAGATTTTCCGGCTTCTTCCGGCGCCATACAGCTATTATTGGTACGGCGTTACGAATCCGGTCGCGCCGGATGGAACAAGAGTTCATCCGATCGGCTGGGATAGTCCGGGCAAAGTCATATCCGAAGCCGGGCATACGTATCCAAACGAAAGTTATCCGGACGAAGGAGAGGGTTGGGAGGATCCGCAAGGCAGGCGATATTACTTCGTCGGCCGTTGGAACGGCTTCGTTGTCGACGAAATGAGCAAGGCCCTTGAGAAGCTGGCCTACGCCTATATCGCGACCGGCGACATGCGCTACGCGCGCAAGGCCGCGGTCCTTTTCGACGGTCTTGCCTCCATCTATCCGACCGCGACCGAAGGACCGCTCGATTATCCCGAGTGCGCCCCCGGCCTGGAAGGCGGCAGGCTGGAGCGCCCGCTCTATCAGGTGGCCCGCACGATGCTGTGGTTCGTCAACGCGGCGGACTTGATTTGGTCAAGCGGCGCGCTGGACGCGCCGTCGGTTGCTTTTCCGGGTTATACGATCAAAGTGAATCTTGTATACAACCTACTTCTAAATGGCGCCGATTATTGTTACAGGGAATCGCATCGACCCGGTTACTTCGATCAGCTTCATAACGGAACGGCCGACTACAACCTGGGCCTGCTCGCGGTCGGTTCGCTGCTTGGGATCGAAACTTACGCATCGTGGATGCTGGACGGGCCGACCTCCATCCGTTATATGCTTGCCAACAACGTGGACCGGGACGGCAATTATTTCGAAACCTCTGCCTTATATGGCAGATGGACGCAAGGGCTATACATGCATGCCGCGGATATGCTTTACGAGCTAAGGATACCGAAGTATCCCAACGGCGTAAATTTGTTTGACGATGCCCGGTTCGCGCGGTGTTACGTCGGCTTGGCGGACAAAAATGCAATCGCCGGCAGGGCTCCCGCGTACGGCGATAGTCCCGTCGACGATAGGATCGAGTCCGGATTAGGCTTTGATCCGCTCGAAGCCGAGTGGATTTATCGCTTCTGTCTCCGTGCCGGAAGCGACGAGCAGCGCGTGAAGTATCGGCGGGTGTTCGCGGAGCTGATGTCGAGACGTGTTGGCGTGCCTGTATTGGACGACTCGGCTTGGGCGATCTTGAACGATGTCCGGCTGCAGGGGGAGGAAGATTTGTCCGAATCGCCTCGGTCAGCGGTTTCGGATGTGCTCGGCGGCAAGGGCTTGGCTTACCTGCGCTCGAAGCGTGCCGATCGAGGCGCTGTTCTGCGTTATGGACCGACATTGAACCACGGTCACACCGACGAGCTCGCCATCATGCTGTATGGGGACGGGCGAGAGCTTTCGTTCGATCCGGGATACGGCATGAGCCATTATCGGAGCGGCTGGCAGTTTCAGACGATATCGCACGTAACCGTCGCGGTCAACGGCGTCAGTCAACTGGACGCGAAGTCTGCGGGCGGAAGCCTGCGATCGTTCGGCGCTTTTTCCGAAATGAGCTTCGCAGAAGCTTCTGACGAAGCGGCCTATGCCAATGAAAGCGTGAGAGAATACCGCAGATTGCTCGCGATGGTCGACTTGCCCGGAGGAGACGGCTACTTCGTCGACCTGTTCCGGGTCGAAGGAGGACATATGCGCGATTATTCCTTCCATGGAAAAGGAGTTGCGTTCCGATCGGAAGGCTTGCAATTGTCCGACAGCAGACCGGGCTCACTGGGCGGCGAGAGCATGGATTGGGGCCGGATCTACGGAGACGGCAGAGTCGAAGCTTTATCGGACCAGTCGTTCGATTATGTTCCGCCCGGGCATGGCTACGGGTTCCTCATGAAGCCGCGATCGGCCAAACCGGAAGGTGCTTGGAGCGCGGAGTGGAGCAACCCCGGACGGCTTAAGCTGACGATGCTGCCCGCGGTCGGCAGGGAAATCATCGTCTTGGACGGACCGTCCGTCATGGGCGTCCAATACGCGATCGCCCGCGACGAAGGCGATGCGGCGCGGCCTTTCGTATCGGTCATCGAGGCAGGGGAAAACCGCGAGCCCGTGACCGTCAGTCCGCTCTCGGTGAAAGAGCAGGAGACTTTCCCTTCGAATGTCGCATTCTCCGTCTCGTCCGGGACATCGGTCGTAGATTACTGGCTAAGCGCCAAGGAAAAGGAGATCCACGCTGCCGATCCCGCTAGCGGCATTGCGATTTCCTCGGATGCGGAGCTCGCGCGAGTGTCGATCGACGCGGAAGGCAACATCCGCAGCGCACAAATGGCCAAGGGCACGAGCCTGCGTTTCGGAAGCTTTGTATTGATCGCCGCGCATGCCGAATTAAAAGGAACGATTACCGCCGTCGACGCCGAACGGGGAGAAATTCGGATGGAACGGTCTTGGGAAGAAGAAGCGGAAGTCGCCGGAGCGTTGTGCCTGATCGACTCGCCGTCCTATTCGCATAATTCTCCGTATCGGATCAGCTCCTGCCTGACGGACGGACGCGATGCGATAATCGGACTGGATCCGGGCGATTTGCTGCTTGCTTCCGGAAAGCTTCGGGAACGGCCGGAAGGCGGCGATCTGCCTAACGGCGTCAATCTGCCGTTTTCCCGGAACGTTCGGCGTCTTGGGCCGAATGCTTATTTCAAAGGCAAACGCGTGGAAAACGACGACGGAGCGGCTGCGACGATTAGGGCAGTCCAAAGCGATTATGCGGGAATCGAAGTGGATGACGCGAGCGGTTTTCGCGAAGGGGATTACATTCGCATCGTGGACACGCAAGCGGGCGACGAGCTTTCCATTCCCGTTACGGTCGACCTGACTAGGCTGGCTTGCGGAGACTACGAGCTGCGGTCGCCGATCGCTGTGTGTCTGTCTTCGCGGGGCGATCGCCCCATAGAGGTCTGGAACGGGGAAAAATGGCGCCCGGCCGCGAGAGAAGCAGGTTACCCGGCTGTTCCGCTGTATCGGATAGAGCCAATGGAAGGCGGTATCGTTACCCTTCGCATGTGAGTAAACGGATCTTCTCATTGTATTTCCGCTAATCTCGTGTTACTTTTATTGTGTAGGGATATTTACTATAAATATATATATTTAAGTAGTAAATAAAACATCAATAAGATCGGCCGACATTATGGAAAGTCGAGTTATACACCACAAGATGAAAGGGATTGTTGAACGTTGAAAAACAATATGATGAGCACCGAACAGACGGCTTTGTCCGGCAGCGTCATGATCATGATCCAGAACGTTTACAAGCAATTGCGTCAATCCGAAAGAGCCGTCGCGGATTACATCATCCAAAATCCGGAGAACGTGATCAATAGCAATATTTCCGAAGTCGCCAAAGAATGCAGCATCAGCGAAGCGACGGTGATTCGATTTTGCAAAACGGCCGGCTTCGCCGGCTTCCACGATTTGAAGCTGAGCTTGGCCAGGGGAGCTTCCAATACCATGGATACTCCATTGATTTACGAGAATATCAAGAAGGAAGACAGTCTCGATTCGGCAATCGAGAAGATGCACGCGAACAACATGCAGGCGTTGACCGGCACGTTCAAGTGCTTGAATCTCGATCAATTGAGCGAAGTATCGAGAGCGATCAGCAAGACGCGTCTCATTCATATTTTCGGTTTGGGCACCTCCGGTCTGGTCGCCCAATACGCGGAGTACCGATTCGTTCGCATCGGTTTGCTCGCCAGAGCCTGCACGGACAGCCATCAAATCGCCTTGGCTACTGCCCTTGTTCAGAAGGACGACGTGGTGCTCATCGTTTCGCAATCGGGCACCACTAAGGACATCGTCGAACAGATGGATGTTCTAAAGAAAAAAGAGGCGATCACCATTTGCATTACGGGGTATCCAAATTCGCCCGCAGCCAAGCTGAGCAAACACATCCTTCGCAACATGGTCCACGAGGCTCCATTTGCCAGCGGCGGAATTCCGTCTTTGATGGCCCAGCTCAGCGTCGTCGATGCTTTGCTGGCTGGAGCGTCGCTAAACGATTTCGACCATTCCATCCGGATGATCGAGGAGACGGGCGAAGCGCTGAAATCCAAAAAATATTAAACCCTGCAGCAGCGCATGGAGAGGGCGGATCATCCTATGGCGGAATTCGTATTGGGCATTGACGGCGGAGGCACCAAGCTGGCGGCCGTCCTGGAAAATCTCCAAACAGGCGAGCAATTTAGTTTGTCGACGGACGGAGGCATCAATTCGATTATCGACGATCCGGAAGATTCTCGCCGACATTTGAGAAGCATGATCGAAGATATCGTGATTTTATTGTCGGCTAAGGAAGGAACGTTGTCCGGCATATGTATCGGATCGGCTTCGGTCATGACGGATTACGAAAAAAACCATTGGTGCGAAGAACTGCTGTCCCAGTCTTTTCCCGGAGTGCCGATCGGTGCGGTAACCGATTCCCGCATCGCGCTGGAAGGCGCGCTGCGGGGCGAACCGGGAGCCATCGTGATCGCGGGAACGGGCTCGATTTCCTTATCGAAGGATAGCCTCGGTCAAATGAAGCGATGCGGTGGTTGGGGCTCGTTGTTCGGAGACGAGGGAAGCGGCTATTGGATCGGCTGCGAATCGCTTCGGGCCGTAGCGAAGCATTGGGACGGCAGAGGCGACGCTACGCTGCTGACCGACCGGCTGCTCGAAAAGCTGCAGGTTTCCACGTTCGAGGGCATTATTCAGAAGGTTTACGGAGAAATGGACAGAAAAGAAGTCGCCTCGCTCTCCGTCATTACCGGAGAGTGCGCAGCCGATCGCGATCCCGCGGCGATGCAGATTGTTGAAGAAGCAGGCGCGCATCTGGCGTGTTTAGCTTCTACGATTCTCGAGCAAACCGTATGGGAGAGTAAACCCTTGCTTTCTTATGCAGGCGGCGTATTTCGAATGGGAGAACAAATGAAACGTTCCTTCCTTTCGCATCTGGGACCGTGGAACAGTGTGTTGACGGAGCCTCACGAACAGCCGGCCTACGGAGCTGTTTTATTGGCATTGAGGATGAAGGAAGCAGCTCGTTATTAACGGAGAAAGCGGTGATTCGGATGAAGGCTGGATTTGCGAAACGTGAAATCACGCCTTCGCTCCCCGCCGAGATGGGAGGCTATGCTGCAAGGACTGGTATAGCGAAGAACGTTCACCGTCCTTTGTATTGCAGGACGATGGCCGGCTGGGAGGAGGGCCTGCCATTTGCCGCCGTCGCGCTTGACCTTCTCGGTGTCGATCTTCGGTTGCGGGAGGAAACGTGCCTGTATGCGGCATCGGTATGCGGCGTGCCGAGGGAGAGAATAAGCTTGATCGCTTCGCACACGCACTGCGCGGTCGACGGCGTACCGGACGTGCTGCGCAAAGGTTTATGGACGCGGCAAACCTCCCACGTTCCGCGGGAATACAGGGAGCTGCTCGTCCGCGTCATCGCGGAAAGCATCGCGGAAGCGCTGGAGCGAGCGGAGGATGTCCGGCTGCAGTGGCATAGATCCGAGTGCGAGGGAATTGCGGGCAATCGCAGGGATCGTGATCAAGAAGCGGATCCTTCCGTTCACGTTCTGACCGCGGTGAGCCGGCGAACCGGCCAAACGATCGGAGGGCTGGTTCATTTCGCGTGTCATCCCACGGTCATCGGTCCTTCCCACGGCAGCGTCTCTCCGGATTTTCCCGGGGCGCTGTTGGACTTATTGGAAAGCCGGTATCCAGGCGGCTTCTTTTTATACGCGAACGGAGCGGCAGGGGATGTCAGTTGCCGATATACGAGAAAGTCGCCCGATCCGGAGGAAGCGGACCGGATGGGTAAACTTTTGTTCTCTTCGCTTGAAAAAATGGTTTCACTAGAGGCGCCGGCGTCGTCGCCAAGCTATGCATCGACGGCGGTAAGTTTTTGTTATCGCGATGCCTTGGATGGAAGTCTTGGAGAAACATGGCTGCAGCAGCTGACGATCGCGGGCCAAAGGCTGTGGCTGGTGCCCGGGGAGGCATTCTCGAGCAGCGCGAAAGCGGCTGGACAGATGGATCCGCGGACGCTGATCGTCGGATACGCAAACGACTATATCGGCTATCTCCCTGATGAACCGGCTTGGGCCGAGGGCGGCTACGAAGTCGAAGTGAGCAGGCTGACCGCGGACGAGGTCGGTCGTCTTTGGCGTACGTTTTTATCAATCGAAAATGACGAGCATCAATCGGGAGGTTCGAATGGAATCGAATCGCACTATTAGAGTGGCCGTCGTCGGCAGCGGCACGATGGGCCAAGTGTATGCCTCTTGTTTAAAGAAAATCGCTAACGCCGATTTTGCAGGATTTCACTCCCGCCCGACTGAAGCGGCGAACGCCGCGGCGGAGCGGTTCGGAACACGGCTATACGGGAGCTACGAGGAACTGCTGGCGAATCCGGACATTGACGCGGTTTGCATTACGCTTCCTACCTATTTGCATCGCGAATACGCGATTCAAGCGTTGGAAAACGGCAAACACGTCATCTGCGAAAAGCCAATCGCATTAAACGTGCCCGATGCCGAAGCGATGATCTCGGCGAGCGAACGTTACGGTCGTAAGCTGCTCGTTGGCCATATTCTGCGGTTTATGCCCGAATATCGGAACGTCTATAACCATGTACGCAAGGGCAGTATCGGTAACGTCGGCGTTTGTCACGCGAAACGGGCGAGCCTCCATCCGCCCGCCGGAAGCTGGTTTCACGACGGGACGCTAAGCGGCGGAGTGCTGTTCGATCTCATGATCCACGATATCGATTTTATGTTATGGACGGTAGGGAGCGTCCGAAGTGTGTATGCCAAAGTCCATAAAGCTCCCGGCATCGAATACGCAAATGCGACGCTGCGATTCGATAACGGAGCGATAGCGAATCTGGAGGCGCATTGGGGTTATCCCGGCCCTTTCCGGGCGGAAGTCGAGTTGGCCGGTCCGGCCGGCATACTTCGAAGCAGCAATGCAAACGCGAATCCGATGACGAGGCTGGACAGCGCGCAAAAGCAAGGGGCCGGAGAAGGGGTGTACATTCCGCAGTCGATGTTGCGTAAGGATCCCTACCTGTCGGAGCTGGAACACTTTATTTCGTGTATTCGGACGGGCGCGGAGCCGATCGTTACCGCATCGGATGCAACGGATGCCGTCCGTATCGCCCTGGCGGCGGGGGAATCCGCGAGAACCGGCTTGCCGCAAAGGCTCTGACAGGCTTGATCGGATGGAGTCAATCATAATCGATTGCAGGGATAGAGGAGGGCTGTTTGGTGGATGTCTTGAAAATCGGAATAATCAGCTTTGCTCACATGCATGCGCTGAGTTATTTGAACCAATTGTCCAAAAGGAACGATGTTCGCGTAGTTGGAGGATGGGACGAGGACCGGCAGCGAGCGGCTTCCGCGCTTGTGGAATACGAATTGCCGACGTTCGGTCGGCTGGAGGATTTGTTGGCTACAGATATTGACGCGGTTATTGTCTGCTCGGAGAACGTGCGGCACGCGGAGCATGTCGTTGCCGCGGCTCGCGCGGGCAAGCACGTTTTATGCGAAAAGCCTCTCGGAACGACTTCCCTGGACATGCAGGAAATGATTACAACGTGCCGGGAGCATGGCGTGCATCTGATGACGGCTTTTCCTTGCAGATACTTTACGTCCGTTCGGGAGACGAAAGCGGCTTTGGACCGGGGAGACATCGGCGCGGTTATCGCGATAAAAGGTTTGAACCGGGGCACGATGCCGGGCGGTTGGTTCGTCGACCGGACGAAATCCGGAGGCGGCGCCGTTTTGGACCATACGGTGCACTTGCTGGATTTGATGCGGTGGTTTCTGAACGACGAGCCCAGGACGGTCTACGCGGAAGCGGGCAAGCTGTTTCACCATTCGTTGTCGGTCGAAGACGCGGGGATCGTACATGTGACGTTCGAAGGAGGCACGACCGCGGTGCTGGATACGAGCTGGTCGAGAGGGCCGGGCTTCCCCGCGTGGGGCGACGTGACCATGGAAATCATCGGCACGGAAGGAGTCATCAGCTTGGATGCTCTTGCGCAAAAAAACGATTTGTACGTGCATGCGAGCGGCCATGAAGAATGGAGCTATTGGGGTGACGACGCGGACGAAGGCATGCTCGAAGCTTTTATCGAAGCGATACGATCGGGAAGCGCGGTGCCCATCACGGGCGAAGACGGCAAGGCGGCTGCGGAGGTAGCGCTTGCGGCTTACGAATCGATCCAATCGGGAGTACCAGTCGAGATAGGGAGGTCGTGCGAATGATGATGCAACTGGGAACCGCGAAAGTCGATATTACGCCCAGCCGCTCCGTGCCGTTGGCGGGCTTTTCGAGCCGCGCTGCTCTAGGCGCGTTCTCGAGCGTCGCGCATCCGCTGCATGCGCGGATATGCTGTTTCCAAGACGGTGACGCCAAGCTTGCCGTCCTTGTAAGCGCGGATTTGCTGTGGTGGGGGGACCGGATCAGCGACAACCTCCGGCAACAGATCCGTCGGCGTTGGCCTGCTGCGGTAGCGATTATTTTACATGGCACCCATTCGCATTCTGGCCCGCAAACGGCCGACAACCTGTCGAGTTACCTCGGCCTGCCGGATTCCGAATACATGGCGGATTTGGAACAAAAGATGCTCTCGGGCATCGAAGAAGCGATCGGCAGCCTGGAGCAGGTAACGGCCGAGCGCGGCGAAGGAGAATGCGGAATCGCCATAAATCGCCGCCATTTCCGTAACGGGGACGTCCAGCTTGAACCCAATACGACGGGACCGGTGGACCGCGAGCTTACCGTCATTAGGTACCGCGTTCCGGACGGCCGAGTCAAAGCCGTTTTCGTTCATTACGCTTGTCATCCGGTCGTAAATTCGGAGAACGTCGCGTCCTCCGAATTTACGGGCTTCGCGATGGATTTATTGGAGGAGTCGATCGGAGACGGGGCCGTATGCGCGTTTCTTCAGGGGACGTGCGGCGACATTAACCCGGTTGCCGGCGAACTCGGAGGCAAGGCGAGGGTCGTCGAACTGGGCCGACAATTGGCCAAAGACGTTACCTCCGTGATGGAAGGCATCATGCATCCGCTGTCCCCGGCCAGCCTTAGGTTCCTCACGGAGCGCGTAGATCTGCCTCTTCAGAGACTGCCGGACCGCGAATATCTCGAAACGCTTCAGTCGGATTCGAATGCGCTTGGAGAATGGAGCCGCCATTTGCTTCGATTGCCGAACGGCATCCCTTCCTCGTTGCCGCTTGAGGTCACCGCGGTAACCTTGCAGGAGGGGCTCGCATTATTGGCGATGAACGCTGAGGTCGTAGTGGAATACGGACAGTTTCTCAAATCGATTTCGGGCAAACGGATCTTGCCGCTCGGATACAGCAACGGGATGATCGGTTACGTGACGACGGCGCGGCAACTGGACGAGGGCGGGTACGAGCCGGTCGATTCGACCGTTTACTTTAGCATGCCGGCTCCCTTTTCCCATGAGGCCGAACCTCTCGTGCGGGAAATGTTTCAGAGGATGACCCGTTATATCGAATCGACAGAAGTGGAGGAAAGCCTATGAAAAAGATGTGGCTGATCGGGGATTCGATTCGCATCGGCTATCAACCGTTCGTTCAAAGCGGAATGGATGGCATCGCCGCCGTCGCAGGGCCTGAGGACAACTGTCGTTTTTCGAAGTATACACTTTGGTATGTCGATATTTGGCTGAATGAATTCGGCAGGCCCGATCTTATCCATTGGAATAACGGAATGTGGGACGTGTACCGGCACGAAGGGGATAATTCTCCTTTCGAGTCGCTGGATGGTTATATCGCGAACATGCGGCAGATTTATGAGAAGCTGGAGAAATACGGGGTCCCGATCATATACGCAACGACTACGCCGGTCAAACCCGATCATCCCAACTGCCGCAACGAGTTGATCGACCAGTACAACGACGCGATCGTCGAGATGCTGCGCTCCGAAGGAGTCGCGATTAACGACCTGAACGCCGTTATTCGAACGAAGATGAATGATTATATCAGCGAAGACGGCATGCATTTGACGGAGGAAGGCAGCAAAGCTTGTTCTCAAGCCGTAACGGATATCGCGAAAGCTTATTTCAAAGCTGGAAGAACCGATTGATATTCAACTGACATACGTAGTTCGCCGAACCAGGCTGCGTTGCTGGTCATCAAAGAAGGGCTGGGTCGCTCCACCACCTCAGGTGTGAAGCGACCCAGCCTTTTTCTAAACATGGCCTCTTATTTCTCGGAATGAAACTTACTGCGCCGCCAAAGGACGGCAATATTCGTTTGGGGCTCTCCGATGCAGATTAGTTTGCGTTGTTTGCGCAACAATTGAGCGAAAATACACAATTATGGTGAGATAAGAGCCATTCACTTATATATTTGTACATATATACATAAATTTTGGTTCAGAGGGGTTCCGAACGACGATCTGAAGCGAGAATTTGAGTATTTTCGTACAAATCGCTATGCATGGGGCAAATTTGCACCGGAAATTGGGGAGAAATGCACAAATGTACAGAGCAGCCGATGTTTGGGCCATGCCAAGTGCAACCCCGGCGACAAGTCGCCCCGATGGCGGAGCGACTTGTCGAGTGAGCGCTGAGGCCGATGAGCGGTTTTGACCATCTAAACGAATCCCTCTGAACGGTATCCCATCTACTCAGACATGATTGCCTAATAACTTTTCCTGTATAGAGGGGATATTGATCCAAGCATGCGAAGCGCGTCAGTCGTTTCTTCTTAAAAAGTCCGCAAGTCGTGCTGCTGCCAGAATCAAGGCCGGCAAATGGTCGGGCTTCGAGGGCTTCGACTTTTTACGTTACTGGTACAGCGCCTTAACATAATCAAAGACGCGAAGTCCTCGTTTAGGCCCTCCGTATCCCGCCGCCAAGTTCTGGTCGGTATACGCAATCGTCCAGCCGTTCGTGTTCTCGAAACTTAAGTTCTGCATGCCCAAACCTTGTACCTGCAGATTGTCTAGGCGGACCGTGAGTCCAAGGCCGCTTACGGCTTGGGTGAAATACAGCCGGAAAGACACTTGCGCGGTGCTTTTGCCCGCAGTATACGCAGAAGTGTCAACGGTGTACTTCGACCAGGGGCTGGCGCTCAACCGGGAGGCGTCCTGGCTCCATACGACTTTGCCGTCGATCATCATTTGAAGCAGCGCCATGCCGGGCCCTTGCGATACGATTTCCGTTGTGAAAGGGCCAAGCTTTGTTGCGGGCATTTCCTTATAGCTCCAACCGCTTGAAGTGCGAATGGTTTCGTTATTTAACGTAAAGCCGGTGGCTACGACATCCGTATACTCGACTTTAACCGGAAAGTTGCCGACGGCTGCTTTATCGTAGACTCTGAATTCTACTTCTCCGTTTAGTTTGTCCGCCAGAGCGCTCGTTAGATCCACGCTTACGGATTGATAAGCGGTCGTACCACCCGCGACGTCTCTCTCCCATACGACGGAACCGTTGACGACAACTTGGGCGAAATGATGGCCCGACGTAGCGCCGGTGAAGTCGTCCTTGATCTTGAACGCGAGCGTTTTGTTGCCTTGGCCCGGCGTAACGGCCATACCGTAATAGAAGGAGCCGTAGCTGCCGGCCGTGCTGGCGACAGCCGGCGGGAAAGCGATTTCAAGCGTAGAGCCCTTTTTGATGTTCCACAGGTCCGCCATGCTCGATACGCCTGTGAACGTACTGTCGCTTAGCGTAAAGCCTTGCGTGGAAATAATCGCCCAATCCGCGTTGATCGGGAAGTTGTTTACGCCGACCTTGTCAAATACGCGAAACACGAAGGTCGCGGACGTTTTGCCTGTCAAATGAGAGGCAAGATTGAGATTGATGTTCGACCAATCCGCGCTGCCGTTGGCTACGTCTTGCTCCCACACGACGGTGTTGTCGATGACGAGCTGCATGAAATGATAGCCCGTCGTATTAAACACAAAATCGTCTTTAATCTTCATATTCAACGTATAGGGCCCGGCAGGCTGAACGCTCGCGGTTTTGATTTTGTAGCCTGTAGCTCCGTTTACGGAAGGTTTCCCGGACGGCCAGGAAATGCGGAAGGCGTCGGCAGTCGTCGAAGCGTTTTGGAATTTTGTCCATCCTGTATCTCCGTCGAAATAAGGATTCGTCACTTTGAATCCGGTAGGTACGATGTCATCCCATGTCGTCGTTACAGGGAAATAAGTGACAGCGTTTGCAATTTTTAAACGCAGAGACAGCTTTGCCGTTGTTTTGCCCGTTAAATATGGACTCAGGTTGACGTTGACTGTCTGCCAGTTCGTCGTTTGTCCCGCTACGTCCTGTTGCCAGACGACGACATCGTCGATTAGCAATTGCTTATACATATATCCCGATACGCCGGCTGTATAGTCGTCTTTGATTTTAAACGACACGGAAGAGCTTGATCCGGCCGTAACCGCTACCATTTGTGACAGCTCCGCGTAAATGCCGGCAGCACCCGGAGTCGCCGCCGGATAGGAGATGCGCGCGACGTTGCCGTCGCTGCCGAAAGCATATCCGCTCGGAGCGTAGGAATAGGCGTCGAAGGAGATGCTGGTGTTGTTGGGCTGAGTGACCGTCGCCGTCTGGCTTGTTTTGACGTTTGCTCCAGCCGCCGTATTGTGTACAGCCCATGGGATGCCGAGCGCATCGTTCGTCAACTCGTAATACCAGTCCTGATGCGTTGCGTATTTATAGGGGTCGTTAGGCAGAAGCCAGGTTTCGTCGGTCGTGGCCTTAGGCGTGCAATAGATGAGAATGCCGTTTAATTTGCCTTCCGCCTCCTTGGCCTGGGCAATTTCGATTTCCTGTTTGATATATTCGGCGCTTTTAAACGTGGTGAAGTTGGAGAAAGTAGCATAAGGCATGAAGTAAATGGGTATGCCGTAAGGGCTGAAGTTATTGTACAGGGTGTCGATGTAGCTGCTTAAATTTTGGGGTGTTCTTTCGCCATGAGGGAAAATAATGCCGTCGATGCTGTCTTTATAAGCGGCGGCGAAACTGCTGGTCGCTTGCTCGTAATAGGCGATGACGAATAAGGCCAACTGAGGTCTGATGGCATGGGCTGCGGCTTGCAGCACTTCCAACGAAGCCGGTGTGAAGACGTCAAGATTCGCTGTAAAATCGTCAATGACCCACGCTTCCAGATTAGGGTAACTATTAGCCAGAGTAGCGATTTGCTGCGCCCACAACGTGTAGTTTCCTCCGAACGGCTGCGATTCTCCTTCCGACGGCGGCGTCAGATAGACCCATATCTTAATGCCCGCAGTTTGAGCCGCCGGCATAAACTCCAGCCGCAGATCGTCCCAGTAATGGCCCTGCGTCCAAATTAGGAACGCATAGGTCGTAACGTTTAGCTCCTGCAGTCTGGCGATCGTGGCCGGCGTATTGATATGGATTTTGCCGTCGGAGCGCGGAGTGCTCTCCAAAATGAGATTTGCGTAATCCCCTTTGACTCCTGTGATGGTAGGCACCATCGGTCCGGATGCGGCCGAAGCCGAACTTGTTGGTTGCAAGCAAAAAAGAATGGTAAAAGCTGCAAACAAGATAACATAGCCGGAAATCTTTTTGAAAAGTAAACTGTTCAAACCCATCTCTCCTTCATGTTCGATTGGCGAATCAGCTTAAGTCCGTTGAAAGGTTGCTTTGTCACCTTTCCGAACGGGATTGATCATCATCCACCTCCGTTTTTCAATGCCGTAAAAAGTCTATATTTTAGTAAAATTTACTACAATAATAAGCTATCATGTTTATAATTTTATTTCAAGTCAAGTTATTAGAATTGCACAAATTTTTTTAAAGTTAGCTAATCTAACCAAAAAATTGTCTTGACATCTTGTATTGCCTTGGTATTTACTGGTTGTAAATTCAGAGATGGAAGAGAGCAGCGAGTTCATCAAGACCAGCGATGGATGTTAAAGGGGGGGGAGCGGAATGCTCGCATATGTGTCGGACAATGAGGTGAGAGCGGGGTTAAATCATCAAAAGCAAAATTGCTGGGAGATTTATCTTGCCGAAATTTGCGGAATGTTAGGCGCGAAAGCAACTGTGCTGTCGTTGGAGGATCTGGAGAAACCGAATGGATTGGCGGGAATACGAACCTTGATCATCGGCAGTCAGTCGGGGGCGAAAATAGGGGCTAAGGCCGCCTCGCTGCTGGAGTTATGGGTCCGAGGCGGCGGGGTGCTGATCGGCTTTGATGTTCGAGGATTGGATCCCGTATTCGGGATCAAGCCGTCGGGCCATATTTCGCAGGAGCCGGATGATTTTGCGATATCCGGGTATTTCGAATTGCGCGCGCACTCTCTGACGCAGGATATTCACCCCATCCTTTTTAGCGAACAGCGGTTGCTTATTATTTCGGATATTCGTCTGATTCAGTTGGATACAGCTGTTGAGCTAGGCCGATTGTATGACCCCGCCGGCGGCGAAATGTCCGAGCCGGCTGTAACCTGGCACGAATACGGAAACGGGTATGCCGGGTACTTTGCATTCGATTTGGCCAAGACAGTGTGGTTGCTTCACCAAGGCAGACCGATTGGGCAGGGCAGCGGAAACGCAGCTTCCAAGACTTCGCTGATGTCCGTTGTGGGCAACAATTCGCGCAAGGTGCCCTATGCGGATATCCTTGCTTATTTACTGCAAAATATGATTTCTATCCATCCGCAGCCGTTCATTTATCAGATTCCGCCGAACCTTGATCAGATTCCGGATGCTCTGCTGTATTGGACGGGAGACGAATATTATGGTCCGGCCTCATTATCGCTGCAAGCATCTGATTTTATGAAAGAGAAAGGGCTGCCTTATCATATTAATATAGCCAGCTATCATCCATCGACAGGCAAGGGGCACCCGATGTCGCTCGCAGAGTTGCAACATATCAAGACTAATGGGCATGAGGTGTCGCTCTGGTTTTATATGAGGGATAAAGATGATGAATTTGCCATCACGGAAGAGCGAATTCGAACACAATTGGATTTGTTCGAGCAGCGGTTCGGCTATCGTCCGATAAGCACGTTGATGCATGCGACGAACTGGCAGGGATGGGCCGAGCCTGCCCGATGGCTGGCCGAGCATGGAAGCAAATCTGACAACTCTTTCTTTGGAGCGGGACTGCACGGGGATCATCCAGGCTTTAACAGCCCCCGTTTTGCATTCGGGTATGGAACCTCCTTTCCGTTTTATTTTTATGAGGATTATAAGCGCGGAAACGAGAAAATCGATCTCATCGAACAGCCGATTGTTTGTTATGAGCTGGGCCACCGGGGCAGCATTGGCCAGAACCCTCAGGACAAATTAACGGCTGCATTGGAAGACGTTCATCTGCCGATCGATATGGCTGTCAAATACCATATGACGATGAATTTCTTCTATCATCCTGTATATATCGTGCAATTTCCACGTTGTCGTGAAGCAATTGAAGAAATCGTCCGGTATATCGATTATAAGCAGGCCCCCGTCCTCCATATGGGGAACGATCAGCTGTGTCGGTGGTGGAACGCACGAACAGCATCAGGTGTACAGATGAATGTGGCAGAAGAAGAGGATACATCGCTTAGTGAAGCCCGGATGTCCGCAGGCGAAATTCGTCTAAAGTCGGATTGCCATTACGAGTCCGGAATGATCGTCAAGATCGCTTTGCAGGAGACGGGGGTTTCCGAGGTATGGTGCGGCGACCGGGAAACCGTCTTTCGCATCAAATGGGAGTTTGGCCGCAGTTGGCTGTATTTGATTGTTCCTTATGGTCAGCATCAGATTGTCGTCAAAACAGTAAAGCCGGAAACTCATAAGAATTATTGACCAGGGAAGGGGGAATTCAAATGGACAATCAGTTGGCTATATTCGGAGGAACCAAAGCCAAGTCGACCTCATTCGGTACGGGGAAACGATTCGGGTTGGAGGAAGCGCAAGAGTTGCTGGAAGCCTTGGAGCAAAACACGCTTTTCTACCACAGCGGTCGGAAGGTTAAAGCGTTTCTATCGGACTTTAATGCTTTGTATGGAGTAAAGTACAGCGTTGCCGCATCCTCCGGCACGGCTGCAATTCATGTTGCCTTGGGGGCGGCTGGAATTTCTGTTGGCGATGAGGTCATTACGAGCCCGATTACGGATCAGGGCACATTAATCGGTATTCTATACCAAAATGCAATCCCAATCTTCGCAGACCTGGATCCTCATACCTATGGGTTGAATCCCGCCTCGATCGAGTCGAGAATTACCGAGCGCACCAAGGCTATTATCGTCGTTCATCTCGCGGGGAATGCATCCGACATGGATGCAATCATGGACATAGCTCGAAAATATCGATTGAAGGTAATCGAAGACTGCGCGCAGAGCTATCTTACGAAATACAAGGACCGATATGTGGGGACTATTGGCGATTATGGCTGCTTCAGCACCAATGACTTCAAACATATTTCGACAGGTGACGGTGGTATCGTTATTGTAAACTCCGATGATGAAGGGCAGTATCAAATGACACATGCATTTGCCGATAAAAACTTTCAACGCTTTGGCGATAAAGTGGTGAAGGATTTGTATCATCTTGCGCCAAATTACCGAATGACAGAGCTCCAGGGCGCCGTAGGGATCGCACAATTAAAAAAGTTGCCGTGGATTTGCGGGAAAAGAAGAGATTATGGGGATCGGGTGACTGAGGGTATCCGGGATTTGCCCGGGATTTCTGTCCATCGGGTTCTGGAAAATTCGGAATGTACGTATTGGTTTTATATGCTGCGTTTGAAGCTGGAGGAGTTATCCTGTTCCCGCGATCAATTCTGCCAAGCGCTAGCGGAGGAAGGGATTCCCAACAGTGCAGGCTATATACCGACCATAACCTATATGCAGCCGTTATTCCAGCAGAGGAATGCCTACTTGAACAGCAATTTTCCCTTTGATATAACAGGAGTTACCTATAGTAAAGGGTTATGTCCGATCGCGGAGGAAATATTGGATACGGCGATTCGGCTGCCGATCAACGAATTTTACACCGATCAGGATATAGACGAGATGATCCACGGGATTCGTAAGGTTGCACAATATTACGAAAGGAAGCCAGAGTGATCTCGGTTTTCCCCTGTATTCAGGTCAAATGCAGATACAAGCTGTGTAAGCGGAATTGGAAAATGCTCTAAATAACGCTAAAGGGACAAGAGTATCCTTGTCCCTCTCTTAGCGTTATTTTATTGCGCCGCCAAATTCATCTCGGCGCACATCAGGATAAAGGCTCCCGCGCCGTGCAGATCGTTTTCGCTGGTCGGGCGCGCGATGTAGTGGGCATAGTCGCCGATTCCCGTGCCGATGCAAATGTTGCCGATGACGACGTTGCCGTTCTCGTCGAATTTCAGCGTATCAATGACGCCCCGATAACCTTTCCAAGCCTGCTCCATATACTTGGCATCCAGATAACCGAACCGGACAGCCTTGGCAATGGCATGTACGAACAACGACGTGCAGGAGTTCTCCAGCCAGTTATCCGAGCGATCTCCTTTGTCGATGACTTGATACCAGAGGCCGGTAGCTGGATCCTGAAAGTTCGTCAGAGCGATCAGCAGATCCTGAAGGATCGTAACGAGCTTGGCTTTGTCCGGGTGGTCGGCCGGGAAATGCTCGAACATCTCCAGCAAGGCGACGGGATACCAGCCGATGGCGCGGCCCCAAAATTCCGGAGCAAGGCCCGTGTCGGGATCGGCCCAGTCGGCTTCTTTGGTTTCGTCCCAGCCATGGTACAGAAGGCCGGTAACAGGATCCTTCGTATGTTTTTCCATAAGCAGCGCCTGGAAGGCCATCATGTCGAAATAGTCGCTGTCGCCGAACGTATTGGCGAATTGCGCGGCGATCGGCCCCGCCATGTATAATCCGTCCAGCCACATTTGGTTGGGATAATGGCCTTTGTGCCAGAAGCCGCCGGAGGGGTTCGTCGGCCACGACTTGAGCAGCGGCACCAAAGCATGCAGCGCCTTCTTGTAACGTTCGTCGCCCGTCTGCTCGTAGAGGGTAAAGAGAAGAACGCCGGGCTGGATATCGTCCAATTCGTCGGATTTAAATTTCTTAATGCTGCCGTCCTCGAGAATTTGGCTGTCGACCCAGCCTTTCATATAGTCGTAGAGCTTTTGCTCGCCGGTCTGCCTCCAGCACTTCTCCATGCCGGACAGAAAGACGCCTTGATGATAGTGGAACCGGTCGGGCGGAAGATGCTCCGGTTCGAATTTGGCCATGATCGCCTCGCAGGCTTTGCGCGCCCAGCCGATCGGCGTCGTAATAGATGATTCGGTTGTCATGTGTATCCTTCCTCCTTGTGGTTTGTACTCTCATTCTAGCATCAGGAAATGTACATGTTTTGCGAATAGTTGCGCTTTCTTCTTATTTCTTGCGCTATAATGGGTAATAGATGCCGAAGGAGGGATAGCAGCATGCACGATCTATATTTTGAAAACGGAGAGGGAACCTTTCTGGTCTCCCATCGGAAAGCGCTTCGCCACCATATGCCGGCGAGCCACTTTCACAGCACCTACGAGATCTATTATCTGATGGCGGGCAAGCGGGAGTTTTTTATACAAGACCGGACGATAACGATCCATGAAGGCGATGTCGTCATTATTGCTCCTAATATTTTGCATCGCACGACCAATGCGGAGCAGCCGATGCACGAAAGATTTATCATCAATATGCATGAGTGCCTATTCTCGTCCGACGGCGCCCATAAGGAGGCGCTTCGTCCTCTGCTGGAGAAGGATTACTTGGTCTTAAGCGGTTCCCTGCGCAATAGGCTCTCCTTGGATATGCTTGCCAGAACGATTATTCAAGAGATGAAGGAGCGGGGCGGCGGATTCGAATTGTTGGCCCGATCGCTTGCCGTGCAGCTGCTGATTGCCTGCTGCCGTCACTATCAGCAGCATGAGGAGGAGCTTCCGTTATCGCCAAGTCCGATGCATGATCGCATATCGGAGATCGTCCGCCATATTAACGATCATTACCAGGAGGAGCTGTCGTTGGCGCTTATGGCGGACAAGTTTTATATCAGCCCCTATTATTTGAGCCGCTCCTTCAAGGAGGCGACGGGCTTCGCGTTCGTTGAATACGTCAATAGCGTGCGGATCAAGGAAGCGAAGAAGCTGCTTGAGCTTTCCTCGCTTAAGGTCCATGCCATTGCGAGGAAGGTGGGCTTTGGCAGCGTGACGCATTTCGGCCGGGTATTTAAGGAAGTCACAGGCCATGCGCCGTTATATTATAGAGGTAGTTCAAAAAGTCCAATTTTGATTACGAAGTAACTCGAGAAGGATATCGACATCGAATCTTGTCTGGAACCCACGAAAGTGAAGTGAAGCTTGAAGCCTACTCCGATTACTTTCGCGGGGCCCGAGGTTGCCGGGACTAGGTCAATGCTTTCGAGGAATGTTTCCTCCGGAAACATTGCAGATGCTCACGTAGCTTCCACTACGCTCCGCTCCTCAGTCCCTAATCTTCATACAACCTTCTCGGTACTGAAAATCGAATTTTTTGAACAC
>NZ_MXQD01000077.1:0-6795 GCF_002165585.1 Paenibacillus sp. MY03
GGACTAGGTCAATGCTTTCGAGGAATGTTTCCTCCGGAAACATTGCAGATGCTCACGTAGCTTCCACTACGCTCCGCTCCTCAGTCCCTAATCTTCATACAACCTTCTCGGTACTGAAAATCGAATTTTTTGAACACGTACTTATAAAGGGAATAGAGTGTTCTAGCGAGACCCGAACGTCACCCGATAAGCAGTCGGAGAGAAGCCGGTCGACGCCTTGAAAAGGCGGGATAAGTAGGAGATGTCGGATATTCCGACCCGGTCTCCGATCTCGGATAACAAGAGGTTTGAAGTGACAAGCAGCAGCTTGGTTTCCTCAAGCCTCTTTTTATTGACGTACTGAATCGGCGATGTGCCGAATTGACGCTTGAATACGCGAATGAAATAGTTGGGATGCAGGTGGGCCTGCTCCGCCAGCTCTTCTATGGTCAAATTCCGATGATAGTTGCTCTGAATGTGCGCGATCACTTGCTGGAGAGGCTCCGCCAATGCGGCAGGCCTCAGAGTTGGCTGCGCTGCAACGGCATGCTCCAGGTAGTAGGCGATCAGTTGGAGCATGGCGGATTTCACGAGCAGCGGAGCGCTGATGGAGGACAACGAACGGTATTCGAACAAATCCCGGAAGAGACGCGCGGCTTCTCCGTCGTTTTTTGCTTCGATGAAATCCGGCACTTGCAGCAAGTCGAACAGATTGCGTTCTCCTACCCGGGCCGTGAAGTGGCACCAATACTTGGTGAATCTTGTTCCGGACGTGTACGAGAAGGATTGCTTGACGCCCTGCGGCATCAAGAACCATTGTCCTGGCGCGGGATGGTATTCCGAGTCGCCGATCTTTAACCAGCCCTCCCCGTCGCATATCAAATAAAACTTGTTATAATCCGGCGTATAGTCGAGCTCCCGCCAATCGGTCCACACCTGATTGTAGCCTACCGCGGTTACGCGCACGTCAGGTTCTCCATGTATAATCGGGTTAGCGGCAGGCTGCTCACATCCACACTCTCCGTTCCGTCATCGTTAGATAGTTTTATACAACAGGAAGTTAACATTAGACATTCATTGCGGCAGTCCAAGTCTGCTAGGATGGAATCGAATCCGAAAATTAGAATGGAGGCCCCGATAGAGGCGGGCTCCACTACGATTTTAACATTCATAGACGGAATTCGGTAGACAAGAGCAGAAGAATGAAAGAGGTGCTTGCATGCATAATAACGAGCCGCGCATGATGTTCGACAGACCGGCTACATACTGGACGGAAGCGCTGCCGGTCGGCAACGGACGCCTGGGAGCGATGGTCTTTGGCGGAGTAGAGTCGGAACGCATCCAACTGAACGAAGATACATTGTGGTCCGGCGAGGCGAGGGATTGGAACAATCCGAAGGCGAAGGAGGTGCTTCCCGCGATTCGGGACAGCATCGCGCGGGAGGATTACATCGAAGCGGATCGTCTCGGCAAGGAGATGATGGGGCCCTACACGCAATCCTATCTGCCGCTTGCGGATCTGTTGCTGACGATGGATCACGGCAATAACTGTCGCGGTTATTCGCGAACGCTGGATTTGACCTCGGGCATTGCGTCCGTCACGTATACGATCGGGGGAATTCAATACAACCGCGACACGTTCGTCTCTCATCCCGCCCAGGCTGTCATTGTGAGACTGGAGTCAAGCGAGCCCGGCATGTTGAGCTTTCGTGTCAGATTAACAAGCTTGCTGCGTGCGCGAACCAATGGCGAAGAGGGAGATTATACGATAGAAGGCGTTGCGCCCGAGCAGGTATGGCCGAACTATTACAACTCGGCTAATCCTATCCGGTATGGCAATCCCGAGACGTCAAACGCGCTGCGTTTCCACGGCCGTTTAAGGGTCGTACTCGAAGGGGGGCGACTGAGCGTCGGTCATGACGGCGTACAAGTAGAAGAGGCGACGGCGGCAACCTTGTATTTCTCCGCGGCGACTTCCTTCGATGCCATGCTTGGCGAGGCAAGCAAGAACCGCGTGCCTTCTCGCGTGACGCTTGCCGCTATTGAGGAAATCGCAGATCAATCCTATGCCGTTATTCGGGAGGCGCATATCGCCGATCATAGCGAGCTGTTCGGGAGGGTTGCGCTTCGTCTCGGCGAGGCCAAGGCGCCGGCGAACATGAGCATGGATCGCCGTATTATGGAATACGGCAGCGACGATCCGGGGCTGGTGGAGCTGCTGTTCCATTACGGCCGTTACCTGATGATGGGAAGCTCCAGGCAGGGAACGCAGCCTGCCAACCTGCAAGGCATCTGGAACGAAGAGACGCGCGCGCCCTGGAGCAGCAACTACACGCTTAATATTAACGCGCAGATGAATTATTGGGCAGCCGAAAGCTGCAATATGGCCGATCTCCACGAGCCGTTGCTGGCTTATATCGAACGGCTCGCGAAGAACGGAAAGGAGACGGCCACCGTCAATTACGGAGCAAGGGGCTGGGTGGCTCATCATAACTCCGATCTGTGGGCGCAGACTGCGCCGGTCGGCAATTACGGCGAAGGGGATCCCGTTTGGGCGCTCTGGACCATGGGCGGAGTCTGGCTGACCCAGCATCTATGGGAGCACTATGCGTTCAGCGGGGACGTCGAGTTCCTGCGACAGCGCGCATACCCCGTCATGAAGGAAGCGGCGTTGTTCTGCTTGGACTGGTTGTACGAGGATGCGAACGGTTTCCTTGTGACGGGACCGTCGACATCGCCGGAGCATCATTTCGTGGCCGGCGAAGGATTGCATGCGGTCAGTGCGGCCGCGACGATGGATCTGTCGCTAATCGCCGAGTTGTTCGACAACTGCATGGAAGCGGGGAAGGTTTTGGGCGGGGAGGAAGCGTTCGCGAAAGAGCTGGCTGCGGCGAAGGCCAAAATGCTGCCGCTGCAGATCGGGAAGCATGGGCAATTGCAGGAGTGGTCCAGCGACTTCGACGATGAGGACGTTTACCATCGTCATGTCTCGCATCTTGTCGGCATCTATCCCGGCAAGCTCATCACGGAGCGGACGTCGCCTGAGCTGTTCGGCGCGGCGCGAACCTCGCTGGAACGGCGGGGAGACGGCGGGACCGGCTGGAGCCTGGGCTGGAAAATCGGCCTATGGGCTCGATTTAAGGACGGCAACCGGGCGGAGCGGCTGATCTCCAATCTGCTGACGCTCGTGAGGAACGATGAGCCTGGCGACTACAAAGGGGGCGGCGTCTACGCCAATCTGTTCGACGCGCATCCGCCGTTCCAGATCGACGGCAACTTTGCCGCGACGGCCGGAATCGCGGAGATGCTGCTGCAATCGCATGAAGGCATCCTCGAGCTTCTGCCCGCGCTGCCCGATAAGTGGCCTTCGGGAGAGGTCGGCGGACTTCGCGCCAGGGGCGGATACGAGGTCGGTCTTAAGTGGGAAGGCGGCGTCCTGAGAGAAGCAACTTTGCTCTCCGGCCGGGATCAGCTATGCGAGATAAGCGCACAGCAAGCGCCTTCCCGAATGATTGGAGGAGACAAGGAAGTTTTGTGGACGTCCTCCATCGAAGGGCGATTTGCTTTTGCGGTTACGGCGGGAGTCGTGTACCGATTGTTGTTCTAGAATAAGGGTTAAGCCAAACAACCGTTCCTTCGTTGGCGGCGGCGTCAGCCGCCATGCAACGAGGAACGGTTTATTTGCAATCAGGATATCTTTAAGAGTCGGCTATGACTCACGGCTTCGTCCAATCAGGCTTCGACTAATTCTGGCCGTTTTACCTGAAGCGGAGGAGGAATGAGCCAGCCTTTCTCCTTATTCATCTCCAGGATGCGAACGGCGAGGGCTGTTTTGGCCAAATGGTACTTGGCGTACAGGGCTGCAATGTCTTCCCTGATGCATTGGATCATGGCTTGGCTGCATCCCACAATCCCTGCCGCCGTATCGGCAGCGATCGCAGCCGCGATTTCCATATCCGTAAATCTTGCGCCGACCGGAATATCCTCCAGCTTGACTGGCGGTCTTTCGGCAGGAGCAGGAATAGGCGCGATTCCGTTGTTTGTAAGCAGTTGGTCAAGCTCTTTCGCTTCCAACTTGGATTGGTCGAGGAGTGCTTCCAAAATTTTCTTCAGTTCTTTGTCCCCGGCATGGTTCTGATAAGCCTGATAACAGGAAATCATCCCCTTCGCCACCATAGAACCCTGCCAAGCGGTGTAAATCTCGCCATAATGCATGGGTTCATCCTTCGGATTACCGCTCAAAATACCCATTTATAACACTCCTTTAGATTAGTAAACGCCTTGTTTAGCTTTGCCTTCTTTTTAAAAAATATGATGTATAGGGCATCTAGGTCGTGTCTGAAAACCCGCTCAGGGGCATCTTTCACCGCCTTTCCGCCCCCTGCTTCGTCACTTTTGCTTGACGTAGCCTTAGGTAACGCCTTCACAAAAGTTCCTTGCATGGAACGAAAATTCGGCAAAATCTGCTCCCCTCGGAGTATTCAGACACGCCCTAAAGAATGTCGTTGGATAAGCATACATATTTTAGTCCTTGCGCGGGAACAATTGTTCGTATTAAGATGATAATAAGAACAAATGTTCGAAAGGTCGGATGCAAGATGAACAATGGCGTGGGACTTCGTATCGCATTACCCCGATTGCTTCGTGCCGATGATACTCTGTCTGCGAGGGGGGGGAGATGTCATGCCCTCTGAACGTTCCATATTGCTTGTGGATGGTCAGTCCTTCTATGCGAGCGTTGAGAAGGCCGCGCATCCGGAATACCGGGATAAGCCTGTAGCCGTGGCCGATCCGGAGCGGCGAAGCGGGATTATATTGGCGGCATGCCCGCTCGCCAAGGCGCAGGGAGTTACAACGGCGAGCAGAGTGTTCGAGGCGAAGGCTCTCTGCAAGGATCTCGTCATCATTAAACCTCGCATGCAGAGGTACATTACGTACTCGTTGTTAATTACGGAGATTTTCGAAACCTTTACCCCATTGGTGGAGCCGTATTCCATCGACGAGCAGTTTCTGGATGTGACGGGTTCGCTTGGCTTATTCGGATCGGCGGAGGAGATCGCGGTCCAAATACAACATAAGGTCAAGCTGGCTACCGGCGTATGGTCCCGGGTGGGCATAGGACCGACAAAGGTGTTGGCCAAGACGGCTACGGATAATTTCGCGAAGAAACAGCCGTCCGGGATCTATCGGCTTGACCATTCCGATATCGAGAAAGACCTGTGGCCGCTGCCGGTCCACAAAATGTTTATGGTTGCTTCGCGCATGACCCGGCGGTTCACGATGTGGGGGCTGGATACCATCGGACATATCGCCCGGATGGAGCTCCCGATGTTCAAGAAGCAGATGCGCCGGATGATGGGCAAGCAATCGGACATTCAGGCCGAATATTATTGGCAGACGGCTCGCGGCATTGATCCCAGTCCGGTCGTTGCTTCTATAAGCGCCCCGCTAAAGTCCGTCAGTCATGGCAAGACGCTTAGAGCTTCGTTGTATACGCGAAGGGAGGATATCGAGGTTGTCCTGCTGGAGCTTTGCATCGAGGTCTGCCGTCGCGCTCGCAGGCTCGGGGTGCAGGGCAGGGTGATCTCCCTAGGCATGGGGGAGACCGATGGAAAGAAGGGCAACAGGTTCAACCGGCAGCTTACTCTGCTGCATCCGACATCGCTTACCCATGAGTTGTCGGCTGCCGTTCTTCGCTTATTCGAGGAATATTGGCAGGGCATGCCCGTTACCCATATTATGATCGCTCTTAATCAGCTCTCCAGCGACCAGGTGCAGCAGCTTGACCTCTTTGAGGACCGCTATAAAACATTCGAGCTGGAGAAAACAACGGACGCGATCAAGGATCGGTTCGGCGACATGGCAATCATGAGGGCATCCTCGCTTCTCGAGGCCGGAGTAGCTCGCGAGAGGGCGGGACAGATCGGGGGTCACTTTAAATGAGCAAGCTGGATGGCAATGAACGGTGGAAATCCAAGATGCTGCTTACGGAGCACAAGGAGCAGTACGAGAAGCGACACGAATCGAAGCAAGTGGGCAGACCAACAGCCGACGAGTTAGACCAAATACGGGATTATCTTATGTATCCGCACATGCTCACCATGATTCAGAAGAGCATTCAGGATCTGTCCTTCATGCAGGTTTCTCTCAAGGGAGTCCTCGCTCGCTGCATGGAATATCTGATGCAGAGAGTTACCGCCGACTACTATGCCCTCAAGAAGGAGCTCAGGCTGAAAAATATCAAAGTGATCGAGGAGGAGATGAATGACGGGATCCTCTACTTCCGTTATTTCTGCAGGGGCTATGAGGAGAAATTCGGCGTGGTCAGGGAATCCTTGCGGTCCGAGATCATTATAAAAATGACCGAATACACCAAGGAGATCGGCCAACAGCTGAAGCTGAAATGAGCCGTAAATTCCCATATTGGCATCAAGCAGACACGCGATCGCTTCGCGTGTTTGTCATGTCATATAAAAGGTTGTCTTTTACCCAGCTTTCCGAACAATTTTTACATACTCGCGAGGCTTATAGTTGACCAGGCTCATATCGTTTTCTGGCGAGGTTAGTCCCCTATAGGTTCCTTCGGACTCGGGGGATTGGTTCACCGTGTTTGGACGGTCCGTCTGTATCAAATAATTGGACCAGGCTGCTACCCCTGCTATAAAAATAAAAATGAGCAAACAAATCATCCATTTCGCATGCAGTGACAACGGGATCACTCCTTTCTCACCACAATAGAATTTATAAGTTTTCGAGCATTCGAAACCGAAATTCTATTTGGCGATAAATCCTCAGACTGTTGAGAAACCCACCAAT
>NZ_MXQD01000078.1:0-25619 GCF_002165585.1 Paenibacillus sp. MY03
AATATATCACGAACGCCTAGTGGATTGCAAGTGTTTTTTTAAATTAATTTAATTTCTACGTTTTGACCGTTCCAAGCGAAGCCCTCTCCTTCATCTATCTCGAACTTTTTTCGTTCCATGGTACAAAAATAAGAGCAAACCGTATCGTCTGCCGATGATTCCGGTCTCCGATAGGCTTGCCCTTATGATGCGCTATTTCAAGACTTCTTTAATATGGAACTGCCGCTCGATAACCAGGTTGACAATCTTGCCGTCAATGGACACCCATGGCCGCGTCGGATGGGTACGGTCCGAGAAGACGATCTCGCCGATCCGTTCATCGCTTAGCCTGACGATGGTTCCATTATGGAACTGCGTCACTTTCTCCACGAACGTTCTGACATAGCCTGGATCCAGCTTGCCGAAAGCATCGCTCAATATTTGCTCCAATACAAGGTAGGGAGAGACGGCCTTCTTGTAGCCCCTGTTTAGCGTCATCGCATGGAATATATCCGCAATGCTCACGATCTTTGCATAGGGATGAATTTGGCTGGCGTCTATGCCAAGCGGGTAACCCGTGCCGTCTACCTTCTCATGATGCTGAAGCGCCGTCAGCTTGACGCCTTCATTAAGCGCTGCAACGTTCTTTAGCAACTGATAGCCCAGAACGGTATGCCGCTTCATCTCCTCTTGCTCAACGGCCGTCAGCGGGGTAGGCTTGGACAGAATCGATTTATCGATGCGCACATTGCCAATATCCTTAAGAAGACCGGCGAGCGCTACCTGCATCCAATCCTTCTGCGGAAGTCCCCCCCACTGAGCGATCAGATAGGAGGTCATCGCGGAAGTCACATTATTGTGAAGCAGATAGTCGCGTTCCTGGAATACTCTCGGCGCGAAGGTGAGCACCTTGTACTCCGATATCCGGCCCAAGAGCTTCTCGAGCTGCACTCGAAGATCCATGACAGGCATCCCCTGCCCGGTCACATAGTTGTTGAACAGCCCCCTGAGCACCTCGATCATCTTTTCGTACTCTTGCTGGAAGGGAGTAACCGGCTGCTGTACAGGTTGTGCTGCCTGTGCTGGCTGGGCTTCCGGCGGAATTGCATCGCCGTAGTCGACCATAACGGTATTCACCAAGAAGGCTTGCAGAATATCCAGTTCCTTCGTTGTAATAATTCTCCCTTTGTGAAACAATATGCCGCCGAGCGGGGTGAGAACATCCTCCCCGATCTTATCGCCCATCTTAAGCTGCGCAACCGCTACTGCGACCATCCTATTCCCCTCCCCCGCGAACAAAGCGCAGGATCAATGTTTAACAAATCCGAATGCCGCTGCTTCCTTATTCGGATTCCGAGCCTTCTACGTCCTCTTCTTCCTCGGACGAAGCCACTTCTTCTTCGCTCCGCGCAACGCGAGTGACAGTCGCAACCGTATCGTCTTCGCGCGTATTAATCAGCTTGACGCCTTGCGTATTCCGTCCCATCGTGGAGATCCCTTCCATGCTGGTCCGTATCAAAGTGCCAAGCGCCGTCATTATCATCAGATCCTCGTCGTTCTCGACAACCTTAAGGGAAACGATCGGGCCGTTTTTGTCTGTAACGTTAAGCGTCTTAATCCCCTTGCCGCCACGGTTCTGGATCCGATATTCGCCGACCGGCGTACGCTTGCCGTAGCCCTTGGCCGTAACGATAAGCACATCCTTGTCAAGTACAACTACGTCCATGTCAATGACCGTATCGTCATCGTCCAGACCAATGCCCTTAACGCCGGTAGCCGACCGCCCCATGGACCTAACATCGTCTTCCGAGAAACGGATGGACATGCCTTGGGCGGTACCCATGATGATCTCTTGGTTGCCGTCCGTCAGCTTCACGCCGATCAAGTCGTCATCTTCGCGCAAGGAGATCGCGATTAATCCCACTTTGCGGATATTAATATAATCGTCAAGCGGCGTTTTCTTGACCACGCCTTGTCTTGTCGCGAAGAACAGATAATGATCCGCGTCGAACGCTTGAACCGGGATGACCGCGTTAACCGTCTCGCCCTGCTCGATCTGAATCAGGTTGATGATCGGCGTTCCCCGCGCTGTACGGCTGAGATCCGGAATTTCATAGGCTTTGAGCTTATACACCTTGCCTTTGTTCGTAAAGAACAACAGGAAGTGATGCGTATTCGATACGAAGAGATGCTCGACGAAGTCATGCTCCTTCGTATCCATTCCTACAACGCCCTTGCCCCCGCGCTTCTGGCTGCGATACGTCGTCACCGGGAGACGCTTGATGTAGCCGGAGTGCGTAATGGAGATGATTACGTCTTCGCGAGGAATGAGGTCCTCATCCAGAATCTCTTCGTCGCTGGCCGTGATCTCCGTGCGGCGTTCGTCGCCGAACCGCTCTTTGATCTCATTCAGCTCTGTGCTGATGATATCGAGCACAAGCTGCTCGTCCGCAAGAATAGCCTTGTACTCGGCAATCTTGGCCAAAAGCTCGGCATATTCCGCCTCGATTTTGTCCCGCTCCAGTCCGGTCAGACGCTGCAGGCGCATATCCAGAATCGCTTGCGCTTGCTCGTGGCTGAGGGAGAAACGGGTAATCAATCCTTCGCGCGCTTCTTCCGTCGTACGCGATCCGCGAATAAGCGCGATGACCTCGTCGAGGTTGTCGAGCGCGATCCGCAAGCCTTCCAGAATATGCGCGCGCGCCTCGGCCTTCTTGAGGTCGTATTCTGTACGGCGTCTTATGACTTCGATCTGATGCTGCAAATAATGATACAGCATGTCGCGCAAATTCAGCGTCTTCGGCTCGCCATTGACGAGCGCGAGCATGTTAATGCCGAAGTTGGACTGCAATTGCGTATGCTTGTACAAGTTGTTTAGCACGACGCTCGGATTGACGTCGCGGCGAAGCTCGATGACGACCCGCATGCCGTTACGGTCGGATTCGTCGCGCAGATCGGTAATGCCTTCGATCTTCTTCTCGCGCACCAGCTCCGCGATCTTTTCGACCAGTCTCGCCTTAATGACCTGGTAAGGCAACTCGTGAACAATAATACGCGCTTTGCCGTTATTCTCCTCGATCGTCGCGCGGGCGCGCATCGTTACCGAGCCGCGGCCCGTCAAATAAGCCTGGCGAATACCCGATAACCCCATGACATAAGCGGCCGTCGGGAAGTCCGGTCCTTTGACATATTCCATCAGCTCTAGCGACGTAATGTCCGGATTGCGGATAAGCGCCTGAGCGCCGTCAATAACCTCATTAAGATTATGCGGCGGTATATTCGTCGCCATGCCTACGGCGATGCCCGTTACCCCGTTTACCAGCAGGTTCGGGAATCGGGAAGGCAGTACGACGGGCTCTTGTTCTTCGCCGTCATAGTTAGGAGCGAAGTCGATCGTTTCTTTGTTAATATCGCGAAGCAGCTCCATTGCCATCTTGGACAGACGTGCTTCGGTATAACGCATAGCCGCCGCCATATCGCCGTCGATGGAACCGAAGTTGCCGTGTCCGTCTACGAGCATATAACGCATGGAGAAGTCCTGCGCCATCCGAACCATGGATTCGTAGACCGCCGAATCGCCGTGCGGGTGGTACTTGCCGATGACTTCCCCTACAATTCTCGCCGATTTCTTATGCGGCTTGTCCGGAGACATGCCGAGCTCCGACATTGCGAACAGAATACGGCGATGCACCGGCTTAAGCCCGTCGCGCACATCCGGCAACGCACGGCTCACGATAATACTCATCGCGTAATCCATGAAGGAGTCGCGCATCTCCGTACCGATATCGCGGTCTGTCACTGACATTCTTTGTTCTTCCGCCATGCTTTACCTCCCTGACGTCATCTATCTGGTGAATCGTCAACCATTCCTAGTTCTATCTTTAACATTTAATTCTTGCATAAACCTGTTGTGCCGTTATGGCAGCAACCGCTAGAGCTGCTCCATTTGGCGGAATCGCCTGTTCCGGACCCAATGGTAAAAATAGGCCTTTCCTCAAGCTCCGAACGCGAAAAATGGTCATAAATTAAATAGACCCAACTTTTATTATACCATTCATTCCAAAGTCTGTCTTGCCCAGGAGCCGGGTGATAAAAGAAAAAGATGTCGCTTATTCGGCGCCGTGCCGCCGCTTCGAGAACTCCGGCATCCTGCAGGAACTATCCCATAGAAAGAGGTGAATCCCCTGGCTATCCAACGTGTCAGAAGCAAGTGGGCAAAAACAAAAGTGCTCCTGCGCTCTGCCGAAATGCACAGCTACATCCCGCTGACGAAGCGGTACAGCCGCGAATCTCTACATCGCATGCTGCAAGAGTACGAGATGGTCTACGTGAAGCCCGTCAGCGGCACACACGGCAACGGAGTCATCCGGGTTGAGCGTACAGGAGGGCAAGGGGGCGGCTACCGCTTCCACCACGGAACGACGGAACGTTATGGAGCCAGCTTCGATTCCTTGTTCGAAGCGTTAAATTCCTATGCGGGCCGCAAGGGTTATATCGTCCAGAAGGGCATTCAACTGCTCAAGCATCAGGGCCGCCGCTTTGACTTGCGCGTCATGGTGCAAAAAAATTTAAGCAACCAATGGGAAACCTCCGGCATTATCGGGAGACTCGCGCCTCCTCGCAAAATCATAACCAACTACCATGGCGGCGGAACGATAATATCATTTGAGAGACTGCTGTCCTCTCATCTGTCCGCCTCCGAGATGAGCGCGCTCCAGGCAAAGCTTAAAAGGCTTGGCGTCAAGATCGGCAAGCAGTTGCAGACGGCCTATCCCGGTCTCAAGGAGCTTGGCGTCGATGTCGCCATCGATACAAAGTTCCACCCTTGGGTGCTGGAAGTGAACACGAAGCCTCATCCCTATATTTTCAACAAGCTGGCCGACAAGTCGATGCACCGCAAAGTAACCCGATATGCAGCAGCCTATGGAGGCATCAAACGCAAAAAGCATTAGCTTCCCCGTACAGTCCTTGAGAAGAAAAGCAGCCCCCGTCATGGGTGGCTGCTTCCGCTTAGATATCCAGATTTGCGTATCTGGCATACTTCTGAATGAATTCGCGCCGGGGCTCGACGTTGTCGCCCATCAGCGTATCGAAGATCGTGTCGGCCTCGATCGCGTCCTGGATCGACACCTGGAGCATAGAACGGCTCTCGGGATCCATCGTCGTCTCCCACAGCTGGGTGGCGTCCATCTCTCCGAGACCTTTGTAGCGCTGGATATTTACCTTCACGCCTTCCCCGAACTCTGCGAGGATCACGTCGCGCTCCTTCTCCGTCAATGCGTAGCGGACAACCTTGTTGCGCTCGATCTTAAAGAGCGGCGGCTGCGCGATGTAGACAAAGCCCGCTTCGATAATCTCCCGCATGTAGCGGTAGAAAAACGTCAGCAGCAGCGTACGAATATGCGCGCCGTCGACGTCGGCGTCCGTCATGATAATGATTTTGTGGTAACGGGCCTTCGAGATGTCGAAGTCGTCGCTGATGCCCGTGCCTAATGCCGTAATGATCGCACGAATCTCGGCATTGCCGAGAATGCGGTCCAGGCGGGCTTTCTCTACGTTCAGGATTTTGCCCCTGAGCGGAAGTATCGCTTGGAAATGACGATCGCGCCCTTGCTTGGCTGATCCGCCCGCGGAGTCTCCTTCGACGATATACAGCTCGCTGATTGCCGCGTCCTTGGAGGAGCAGTCGGCCAGCTTGCCCGGGAGCGATCCAACCTCGAGCGCGCTCTTACGACGCGTCAGCTCGCGTGCCTTGCGCGCCGCTTCGCGCGCGCGCGCGGCTTGGAGGCCTTTCTCCACGATGCGACGGGATACGCCAGGATTCTCTTCGAGGAACTCCTGGAACTTCTCGGCGAAGAACGACTCTACGATGCCTCGAACCTCGCTGTTGCCCAGCTTCGTCTTCGTCTGTCCCTCGAATTGCGGTTCGGGGATCTTTACGGAGATGATCGCGGTGAGGCCTTCCCGCACGTCGTCGCCCGAGAAGTTGGAATCGTTGTCCTTGATGAGATTCGTCTTGCGCGCGTAATCGTTAATGATCCGCGTTAGCGCGCTCTTGAAGCCTGATTCATGCGTACCGCCCTCATGCGTATTGATGTTATTGGCAAAGGAGTAAATGTTCTCCGTGTAGCTGTCGTTATATTGCAGAGCGACTTCGACCTGGATATGGTCCTTCGAGCCCTCTACATAGATTGGAGTCTCATGCAGCGCCTCGCGATTGCGGTTCAGGAAGAGCACGAATTCGTTCAGACCGCCGTCGTATTTAAACGAATTGGACACGTCCGTACGCTCGTCCGTCAGCGTAATCTCGATGCCCTTGTTCAGAAACGCCAGCTCGCGAATACGGGACTGGAGCGTCTCGTAGTCGAATACCGTCGTCTCCGTAAAAATCTCGGGATCAGGCAGGAAGGTTACCTTTGTGCCCGTCTCCTCGGATTCGCCCACGACCTTGATATCGTATTGGGGAATTCCCCTGCGGTATTCCTGCTGATAGAGTTTGCCATGGAGTTTAACCTGCACGATGACAGACTCCGACAGGGCATTGACGACCGACACGCCTACGCCGTGCAGACCGCCGGATACTTTATATCCCTCGCCGCCGAACTTGCCGCCGGCATGAAGAACGGTCATGACAACCTCGAGCGTCGACTTCTGCAGCTTCGTGTTCATCCCGACCGGGATTCCGCGTCCGTTGTCGATAACGGTAATGCTGTTGTTTTCGTGCACGATCACGTCAATCTTGTCGCAATAGCCGGCCAGCGCTTCGTCGATACTGTTGTCGACTACCTCCCATACGAGATGGTGAAGACCCTTTCCGCTGGTGGAGCCGATATACATCCCCGGACGTTTGCGGACGGCCTCCAACCCTTCAAGAACCTGTATCTGACTCTCGTCATACGTGTTCTGTTCCAAAGTCATGCAAGCTCACTGCTCCTCTCGACTGCTCTTCCTATTGCTTATCCATTCGCCGCGAAATGATGGGCTCGTTTCTTGAGCGTTGAGGATGATATGGGCGAATAGTAGATTTTCTTCTTTGTGACGACGATAGACTTAGGCTCTTCTTCGCCGATCGTCTCCACGTCCTTGCGCTTATGGGCTCCCGCGACGAATTGCTTGGACAGCTTGGAGGACTGCTCAATGGATATATCAAAGATGGCGACCAGCTCTACGGCCCTGATAATCTTTTCTCCGCCCAGATGGATGTACATGTCTCCTCCAGCCCCCTATTCATCTCGTTATACGGTGACTCTGCCTTCTCGCACATAATAGATACCGGCATCGTGGAGCTTGCTCGTGTTGACGCTCTCCAGGCCGGTCGTTGTAATAAAGGTCTGAACCTTGCTTTGAAAAGTTTCGATGAGCTGCGTCTGACGGTTCTGATCCAGCTCCGACAGAACATCATCGAGCAAGAGCAGCGGATATTCCCCGATCTCCTCATGAATCAGCTCGATCTCGGCAAGCTTCAGCGACAGAGCAGTAGTGCGCTGCTGCCCTTGCGAGCCGAATATCTGCGCTTCCTTGCCATTGATGAAGAAGGCCAAATCGTCGCGATGAGGTCCGGCAAGCGTGACCCCTCTCCGAATCTCCTGATCTTTCACTTGTGATAACTTTAACATAAATTGATCAAATAAAACAGGTTCATCTTGCGTCGTGTCCACATCGAAGGAGGGGCGATACTCGATCGTCAGCTTCTCCGAACCGTTCGTAATGCCGGCATGGATCTGTTCCGCGAAGATTTGCAATTTATGTATAAAGTGTTTCCTTTTTTTCATAATTTTAACACCGAGCTCGGCAAGCTGCATATTCCACACTTCCATCATCGTCGCGTTGACAGTCCCCGGACCTGCGCTTTTCAGGTAGTTGTTTCGCTGCTGAAGCACCTTGCCGTATTGCTGAAGCGTATATAGATAGCCGGGCTGCACCTGCCCGATCTCCATGTCCAGAAATCGGCGGCGCACGCCCGGCGTGCCCTTGACTATCTCGAGATCCTCCGGCGCGAACATGACGACGTTAACGGAACCGATGAAATCGCTCAGCTTGCGCTGCTCCAGCCCGTTGATCTTCGCCTTCTTGCCCTGCGAGGAGAACAGCAAATCGAGGGTGATGCTGCCGTACCGCTTATCCACCGCCCCCGATATTCTCGCGGAATCGCCTTGCCAGCCGATCAATTCTTTGTCCTTGGAAGTGCGATGCGACTTCGACAGCGCCAGCACAAAGATGGCTTCCAGCAGATTCGTTTTGCCTTGGGCGTTTGGACCCAAAAAGACGTTAACCTTGTTCGGAGTTGCAAGATCGAGGCCGGCATAATTCCGGTAATTGCTCAATTCGATATTCGTCAGAAACACGTTTCGTTCCTCCCGGTGCTTCGCCTATTCGCGCGTGACGACAAACATGCCGTGCCCTTCGACTTCCACTTTGTCGCCAGCGTAAAGCTTGCGGCCCCGGCGGTTGTCGGCCTCCCCGTTAATGTGGATAACCGTCTCCTGCAAAAAAAATTTAGCTTGTCCACCTGTGGATATGCAATCCGCCAGCTTCAAAAACTTCCCTAATTCGATATATTCCGTCCGAATGGATACTTCTTTCATTCCTTCATCACCCTTTCAGCTTGCTTGGCTTAACCTGTCGTACGGTAAGGCAGAATGACGTACATGCTGTATGGGTGGTCCATAGGTTTTACGATAATGGGGCGCATAGCGCCGGAAAAACCGATGAAAAGCTGTTCGCTGTCGATAACTTTGAGCACGTCGAGCATATATTTGGAGTTGAACGCAATCCGCAGCGGTTCGCCTGTCAACTGCTTTACCTCAAGCTGCTCCGTTACGCGGCCAAGCTCCGTTGAGCTGGACGAAATCTCAATCGTACCGTCATCTAGTGTCGCGAGCCTGACGATGTTCGTCTTTTCTTCGCGCGACATGAGGTAGGCGCGATCGATTGCGTCCATCACATTTTTGGTGTCGAGCACAAGTTCTGTCTCGAATACTTGCGGAATAATCTTGGATGTATCCGGGTAAGTGCCGTCAAGAATTCGCGTATAGAACAGAATATTGTCGACCTTGAATAATACCTGGTTGTCCGCAACGACGACATCGACCAGCTTATTCTGATCCGGGATTAGACGGGACAATTCGTTGAGCGTCTTGGCGGAAATAACGATATTGCTGAAGTTCAGCTCGGAATCGACTTTTGTCGTACGGCTGGCGAGACGATGCCGGTCAGTGGCAACGAACTTGAGCATGCTGTCGTGAAGATTCCAGAGCACGCCGGTCAGGATAGGCGTTTGTTCGCTTGTCGAAGCGGCGAGAATCGTCTGGCGGATCATCGATTTGATCAAGTCTCCGGGAATTTGAAGAATGTCGTTCTGTTCGATCGACGGCAGGACAGGGAACTCTTCCGGATCCAGGCCGACCATTTGAATTTCCGAGGAACCGGAGCGAATAATCGTTTGGAAACCGTTTCTTACCTCAATCATAACTTGGTCGGAAGGGAGCTTTTTTACGATTTCAACGAAAAACTTGGCAGGAAGGACAACGCTTCCCGGTTTGTCGATTTGCGCGATAATTTTATCTCCTTGTTCTACGGAGATAAAGCTCTGAATAGATATATCTGTATCGCTGGCAGTCAGCGTTACGAATTGATGGTTTACATCGAACTTGATGCCACCGAGGATCGGAATGGCGGGACGGGCCGAGACGGCTTTGGCGACTTGTTGAATCGCGTCGTTTAGTTCGTTTTTGGAAATCGTGAGTTTCATTTGTTCACCCGTTTCTACAAGATTTGAGGGATTCAGCCCCGAAACGACGAAGTCGTTGAAATGGTAGTTCAAAAAGTCCGCTTTTGATCACGAAGTATACCACGAAGCCTACTCGACATCGAATCTTGAATTCAGGCGAAACTTCCGGTGCTCACGTAGCTTCCACTACGCTCCGCTCCTCAGTTTCTACCTTCTTTCAATCTTCTTGGTGCTGAAAACCGAACTTTTTGAACTTGTATTTGTATAGGTATTATTTTAAAGATTTTTTAGTAGTCGTAGTAGTAGGGGCCCTGAATATGTGGATAACCCCATTTAAAGCGGATAAAGCAAGCCTATCCACATGTGCATAGCTTGTGCATAGGCTTGCTCTGTTGTTCACATTTGATTTTTGACTTTTTCCGTCAAATTCTGAATGATCTTGTACAGCTCCTGATCGATCTTAAGCTGCCTTGTTATTTTCTCGTGCGCATGAATGACTGTCGTGTGGTCACGGCCGCCGAACGCTTCGCCGATCTTCGGAAGCGAGTAATCCGTAAGCTCCCGCGAGAGATACATCGCGATTTGTCTCGGATATGCGACGGCTTTCGTCCGTTTTCGCGCTTTGAACTCCTCCAGGCGCAGCCCGTAAAATTCGCCAACTTTCGTCTGTATATCCTGAATCGTGATCATGCGCGGCCGGCTCGACGGAATAATATCCTTAAGCGCCTCCGCAGCCAGATGCGATGTAATATCGGCATTGATCAGCGACGAATAGGCGACGACCCGGATCAGCGCGCCTTCCAGCTCGCGGATGTTCGTATCGATCTGGTTGGCGATATAGTTCATGGCTTCGTTGGGAATATCGAGATTTTCGGCTTTTGCCTTCTTTCGAAGAATAGCAATCCGCGTCTCGAGATCCGGCGGCTGGATATCGGTGATGAGTCCCCACTCGAATCGGGAGCGCAGCCGGTCTTCTAGAGTTGGTATTTCTTTCGGCGGACGGTCACTGGAGATGACGATCTGCTTGCGTTCTTCGTGCAGCGCGTTAAACGTATGGAAAAATTCCTCTTGCGTCTGCTCCTTGCCGGCCAAAAATTGAATATCGTCAATAAGCAGCACGTCGATATTGCGGTATTTCGTCCTGAAGCTCTCGCCCTGGCTGTCCCGGATGGCATTAATGAATTCATTCGTGAATTTCTCGGAAGAAATATAAAGAACCCGCGTATTGGGGTTGTGATCCATAATGTAGTGCCCGATGGCGTGCATCAAGTGAGTCTTGCCTAGTCCAACGCCCCCATAGAGGAACAGTGGATTATAGGCTTTGGCCGGAGCTTCGGCGACTGCAAGCGAAGCCGCATGGGCGAACCGGTTGTTGGCACCGATGACGAATGTATCGAACGTATACTTGGGGTTAAGCATATGAGTGTGCGGCTCGTCGGACGAGACAGGAGGCTGCACGTTTTTGGGAGGGAACACGATGCTATGCTCGGCGGCGGTTTTCGGTTCCTCGATGGAGAAGCGCACATCGATCTGTCTGCCGAGGAATTCGTACAGTGTTGTTCGAATCAGCTTCGTATATCGGCCTTCCAGCCATTCGGCGGCAAACGTGGTCGGCGCCGTTACTTCAAGTATGGAATCATCGACGAAGGAAGCCTTGGTTGCCTTGAACCAGGTGTCAAAGCTCGGCTTGCTCAGCTTCGTCTGAATGATGGACAATACTTGTTGCCATAAATCGTAGGTATGGCTGTCCACAGACTGTCACTCCTTATCTTCTGTCGCCCAGAGGCGGGCCCGCGCGGAAACTTGTCGAATACCTATCTGCATGCACGAAATATCCACATTATGACGGATATTTAAGATGTGAGTTATAAATAGGGGATAATGTTGTTCACAATGTTATCCACAGGCTGTTAATAAGATGGTGTGGAATAGTTGGTCATCCACAACGAAAACATATCTATCATAGCAAAAGATGCCTTGTATTTCAACGAATTGCCGGATATTATCCACATACTCAAGAGCTTGTGTATAAAAGTTATCGACAACACAAGATATTGTTAATATCATGTTACCATTTCGACAAAGTTCGATTTTGGCCCAAAAAAATTGTCCACATGTTATTAGTTTTCGTCGAACCTTTGTCGTTCATTCATTTATCCACAGGTATGAGCCGGAAAAAATGGCAGTCATCGGCGCAGGGGCAAACATTGACTTTTTGCCCTCCGCGTGGTTTAATTATAAAAGTGTATTTTTGTCTTGGACGGGCGCGTATCGTCCGATGTATGGATCCACACGTAATATAGGAGGTGCAACATAAATGAGACCTACATTTAAACCAAATGTAAGCAAACGTGCTAAAGTGCATGGCTTCCGCAAGCGGATGAGCACAAAGAACGGTCGTAAAGTTTTGGCGGCTCGTCGTCAAAAAGGAAGAAAAGTACTGAGCGCGTAAGCAGAAGACCACCGGACGTGGTCTTTTTTTTTGCTCAGTTTCGGACAGACTTGACATATAGTGCGAGTTCAAAAAGTTCGGTTGCGTTCCATCTTCGATGTCGAGATAAGCTTCTTGGCATACCTCGTAATGGGAATCGGACTTTTTGAACAACCTCATAATAGAATGAAGAGAGAACGGTGGATATAAGACGTGCGTAGAAAATTGCGTCTTCGCAGCCGCGAAGATTTCAATCGGGTCTATCGGGGCGGAAAATCGTTCGCGAACGGCCAATTCGTCGTATATTGGTCCAGGCAAAGAGTAGCGGACCCATTCCGGCTGGGCGTGTCGGCCAGTAAAAAAATCGGCAATGCCGTCATGCGCAATCGGATGAGAAGAATGGTAAAGGAAATCGTGCGTCATATGGAGGACCGGATCGTGCCTGGAACAGACTTCATTCTCATCGTCAGGAAGCCGGCAACGGCCATGGAGATGAAGGAGATGGAGAAGAGCGTCGGGCATGTGCTGAGGAAAGCCGGCTTATTAAAGAAGCAATGATTTCTAGTGATGAAACTTACAGCGCTGCCCAAGGACGTTGTAACCGTTTCGCCTTGTTTATTTGTGTATTAAATTATGGTATAGTCTATCTTGGAATAGAACTATGCAGAAGCTCTCAGAGAGGAGATTTAATGTTGTTTCGGAATACAAATCGAAAATGGCTTCTCGTGGCGGGTCTTGTATTGGTTATGGGCCTCCTTGCAGGCTGTGCTCCTGCCGATCATACCATGGATACGCCCGACTTGCTCAAGGGTAATTTCTGGGAGAAAAACGTCGTTTATTATTTCGCTATTACGCTTGATACGTTCGCTAACTGGTTCGGCGGCTCCTATGTGTTGGCGATCCTGCTGCTAACGATTATCGTTAGAACGCTTATTCTGCCGTTGACACTTAAGCAGTATCGCAGTTCCAAGGCTATGCAAGCGTTACAACCGCAAATGGCGGAAATTAAGAAGAAATATAAGGACAACCCGCAGAAGCAACAAGAAGAGACGATGAAACTGTTCCAGACGCATGGCGTCAACCCCTTGGCGGGCTGTCTGCCGTTGATCGTTCAGATGCCGGTATTTATCGCGCTCTACAATGCCATCTACTGGAATCAGGACATCCGTACCGAAACGTTGTTCGGCTTCGGACTTGGCGAGCCAAGCCCATGGTACTTCTTGCCGGTGCTTGCCGCGATTACGACCTTCGTCCAATCGAAGATGATGCAGAAGCAGCAGACGCAGCAAATGCCTGGCATGGGGATGATCATGACGATTTTCCCGGTGCTGATCTTCGTGATGTCGATGTCGTTCCCTGCTGCATTGCCGCTGTACTGGGTATTCAGCAACACGTATACGATCGTTCAAAACTACTTCCTGTACGTACGTGGTTCATCTGACAAGGGTAAGAAGGAGGTCCTTGCAAAATGAAGAAAATCGTTGCATCGGGCAAGACGATAGACGATGCTGTGCGTAATGGATTGACACAATGGCAAGTAACGGAAGACCGTGTTAAAGTTGTCGTGCTGGAGCAGCCGTCCAAAGGGCTGTTCGGGCTGATTGGCGTCAAGGAAGCCAAGGTGGAGCTGGAGCTTATTCCGGATCCGCTGGAGGAAGCCGAGCAGTTCCTTGTCGAAGTCGCGCGTACAATGGGACTTTCAGTTCAGATCGATCGCAAGCAAACGAAAGAAGGCTTCTACTTGTCCGTATCGGGCGGGGGAGACCTGGGCATGCTGATTGGACGCCGGGGAGGCACGCTTGATGCGCTGCAGTACCTGGTAAATATTGTGGCCAACCGTTATTCAGACAGTCATCTTCGTATCGTCCTTGATGCAGAGGATTTTCGCGAGCGTCGCCGCAAGACGTTGGAGGAGCTCTCCGACCGATTGGCGGGACGAGTTATCCGCACGAGAAAGGAAGTCGTTCTCGAGCCGATGACGCCGCATGAACGCAAGGTCATCCATTCGCAGCTTCAGAACCATCCTAAGGTAAGGACGTTCAGCAAGGGAGACGAGCCGAATCGGCGCGTCGTCATTGCGCTGAGGTAAGGCGATTATTACCCCATCCATACCGGTATCCGATTCGCAGCAATGGCTTCCCAAGGTCATTGCTGTTTTTCCATTCTGCGCAAGAAGCATAAAGAGGTGTTGATAGTCATGATTCACGATACGATTGCCGCGATCTCGACCGCTGTTGGCGAGGGCGGCATCGCGATCATTCGGGTAAGCGGACCGCAGGCGATTAGCGGTATATCCCGTATTTTTTCGTCGAAAATAAGTCTAAACGAGGCCGAGTCGCATACGGTTCATTACGGGCACATCGTTGATCCCTCCAGCGGGGAGAAGATCGAGGAGGTGCTGCTCACGCTGATGCGCGGACCGCGCTCCTTTACGGCAGAAGATGTCGTCGAGATCAACGCGCATGGCGGCGTCATCGCGGTGAAGAAGGTGCTGGACATCGTGTTGCTGCAGGATAATATCCGAACGGCGGAGCCCGGCGAATTCACGAAGCGGGCATTCCTGAACGGCCGCATCGACCTGATGCAAGCGGAAGCCGTTATCGACCTCATCCGATCGAAGTCGGATCGGGCGTTCTCCGTTGCACGCAAACAAGCGGAAGGCGCGTTGTCGAAAAAGATCAAGGCGCTGCGCCAGACGGTCATCGAGCTGCTTGCCCATATTGAAGTCAATATCGATTATCCCGAGCATGATGTCGAAGAGATGACAAGCGCGTATATCCGGGAACAATGTCAGCTTGCCATTGGCGAAATCGACAAATTGCTAAAAACCGCGAACGAAGGCAAAATATTGCGTGAAGGCATTGTGACGGCAATTGTCGGAAGGCCTAATGTGGGCAAGTCGTCGCTTATGAACGTATTGACGCAGGAGAACAAAGCAATCGTGACCGAAATTCCGGGTACGACACGAGATGTCATCGAACAATTCGTGACGTTAAATGGCATACCGCTACGTCTGTTGGATACGGCGGGGATTCGGGAAACGAGCGACATTGTGGAACGGATCGGGGTAGAGAGGTCGCGTGACGCGTTTCAGGATGCGGATCTGATCTTGTTCGTGCTTAATTATAATGAACCGCTGCAGAGCGATGATCGGCAGCTGCTTCAGCAGCTTGAAGGGAGATCGGTTGTCGCCATCATCAACAAAACCGACTTGCCAGGTTATCTGGAGATGGACGAGGTTGAACGTTACGTTGCTTCGGATCGCATTGTAAGGATGTCCGTTCTGGAAGAGCGGGGACTGGACGGCTTGGAAGCTACAATAAGCGAGATGTTCTTCGAAGGGCAGTTGGAGGCAAATGATCTGACTTATGTCAGCAACGTTCGACATATTTCGCTATTAAAGCGGGCGAAAGGTTCGCTGGAGGATGCAATAGAGGCAACCTATTCGGGTATACCGATTGATGTGATACAGATTGACGCAAGACTCGCTTGGGAATCGCTTGGTGAAATTTTGGGCGATGAAGCGGGCGATTCATTGATTGACCAAATTTTCTCACAGTTTTGTCTTGGAAAGTAGGAGGGATCTATTATGGGATATGTGGCAGGTGAATACGATGTCATCGTTATCGGCGCAGGACATGCGGGCTGCGAGTCTGCACTTGCGTCGGCTAGAATGGGCTGCGATACGCTGCTGTTGACGATTAATCTGGATATGGTGGCGTTTATGCCATGCAATCCGTCGATCGGCGGTCCGGCGAAGGGGCATGTTGTGCGCGAGATCGACGCTCTGGGCGGCGAGATGGGGCGCCATATCGATAAAACGTTTATTCAAATGAGGATGCTTAACACGGGCAAGGGTCCGGCTGTTCACGCGCTTCGCGCGCAAGCCGATAAATTCGCATACCAGCATCTGATGAAAAAAACGATCGAAGAAACGCCGAATTTGACGCTTCGCCAAGGGATGGCGGAAGAGCTTATTGTCGAAGACGGCAAATGCGTAGGCATCTTGACCAAGACGGGCGCAGAATATCGGGCGAAGGCGATTGTCGTCACGACCGGTACTTATCTTCGAGGCAAGATCATTATGGGCGAGCTTATGTATGAGAGCGGGCCCAACAATCAACAGCCGTCGGTCCGGTTGTCCGCAAGCCTCAAGGAACATGGACTCGAGCTGATTCGTTTTAAGACGGGAACGCCGCCGCGCGTAAATAAGGATACGATCGATTTCTCGAAGACGGAGATCCAGCCTGGCGACGAGAAACTCAAGTTTTTCTCTCATGAGACAGAGTCGTCCGATAACGAACAATTGCCTTGCTGGCTGACTTACACATCGGAAGAAACACATCGTATTATTAATGATAATTTGCATCGCGCTCCGATGTTCTCTGGCGCCATCGAAGGAACAGGACCGCGTTATTGTCCGTCAATTGAAGACAAGATCGTTCGATTTGCCGATAAGCCGAAGCATCAGGTCTTCCTGGAGCCGGAGGGCAAACATACTTCGGAGTATTACGTGCAAGGCTTGTCGACGAGTATGCCTGAGGATGTGCAACTCAAAATTGTGAGATCGGTACCAGGTTTGGAAAATGCTGAGATAATGCGCAACGGCTATGCGATTGAATATGATGCGGTTATCCCCACTCAACTCTGGCCGACCCTGGAGACGAAAGTGATAGACGGATTATTTACAGCTGGACAAATCAATGGAACATCCGGATATGAGGAAGCGGCTGGCCAAGGCATCATCGCCGGCATTAATGCTGCGAGAAAGGTGCAAGGGAAGGAAGGCGTCATTATTGGACGCGAGCAGGGATATATCGGTGTTATGATCGATGATCTTGTGACGAAGGGGACGAATGATCCCTATCGACTTCTGACTTCGAGAGCCGAATATCGATTGCTGCTTCGGCATGATAATGCCGATCTGCGCCTGACCCCGCTTGGTTATGAGATCGGACTGATCACGGAAGAACGTTACGGCAAGTTCTTAAGGAAGAAAGAGCTGGTGGAGCTGGAGCTTGAGCGACTTCGCAGTACGAAGGTGAAACCGGATGATATGAAGGTTATGCTGGAGGCAGCAAGCTCCGCGCAAATGACGCAAGGCGCTGATGCATTGTCGTTGCTTCGTCGTCCCGAGGTTACGTATGCTCATTTGGAGAGCGTGCTCCCGAGCCCTTATGAATTAAGCGACGAAATGAAGGAGCAAGTTGAGATTCAGATCAAATATGAGGGATATATCGAAAAACAACTGCTCCAAGTTGAACGATTGAACAAGATGGAGAAAAAGAAGATGCCAGAAGACATCGATTACAGCGATGTACGAGGCCTCGCTTCCGAGGCGAAGCAGAAGCTCAGCGTTATACGTCCGCTTTCGATTGGTCAGGCATCCCGAATTGCCGGTGTTACGCCGGCAGACATTTCGATTTTGCTTGTTTATTTGGAACATTACAATCGTGTCACGGCGGCAAGAAAGTCAGGATCATAAATGGATAAGACGAGTACATGGTTGGTTGAGCAGCTGGGGGAGAGAGGGGTATCCATCTCTTCCCGTCAGTTGGAGCAATTTGAAGCCTATTTGGAAATGCTGGTGGATTGGAACGAGCGAATGAACCTTACTGGCATTACGGAACGTGATGCTGTTTATGAAAAACATTTTTATGATTCTACCTCCTTATCCTTTTTTGTCGATATGAATGAAATTAAATCTATTGCTGACATTGGCTCTGGAGCCGGATTTCCAAGCATTCCGTTAAAAATCTGTTTTCCTCATTTAAAGGTTGTCATCGTGGACTCCTTGAACAAACGGATTTCCTTTCTAAAAGCATTGGCGGAGCGATTGGAACTCCAGGATGTAGAGTGTGTGCATGGTCGTGCAGAGGATATTGCAAGGTTGCCTTTATATCGCGATCAATTTGATTTGGCTACGGCAAGAGCTGTTGCACGTCTTAATGTGCTTAATGAATTCTGCCTTCCCTTTGTCCGTCCTGACGGCAAGTTTGCTGCCATGAAGGGTGCTAAATCTCAGGAAGAAATGAAGGAAGCGGGTTTTAGCTTAAAGGAATTGAGAGGTAAGCTGATAGGTGAGCATGGTATGTTGCTTCCTAACGAAGGGTCTGAGCGGCATATCGTTGTGATCCAGAAGACAGGCACTACGCCCCAAAAATATCCACGTAAAGCAGGAACGCCGCTTAAGCAACCATTAATCTAGTATATTTGCACAAATTGTTTCACGTGAAACATTGTCAACTTATAGGGAGAGTGAAGTGCTGTTCTACGTTATCATGCGGGAATAGCACTTCTTTAACCGTTAAAGCTTAGATTTGTTAATCTATGAATATTCAGTGTCGTATTCTTACAATTGAATTGTTAAATTACATAGTTGATAAGGTGTCAAGCAGGATTTCATTGGTAGGGAGTCGAATTAATAGGGAAAAGTTAGGATGATCTCAGATGTCTGGAAAGTCTATTGCATTTTTTATGCATAGATTTATCATATGATCGGGTGGTAGTCATTCATGAAAGAATCATTATCCCGCCTGTTCGGCCTGTCCGAACAGCGCTCTCCTCAAGAAGAAGTAAGGCAGCTGCCAATTCATGAGATTGATACGAGCCCGTTCCAGCCTCGTACCTTATTCGACGATGATCGAATCGAGGAGCTCTGTCAGACTATTAAGACGCATGGCGTTATCCAACCTATTGTTGTACGCGTTCGTAATAATCGTTATGAAATTATTGCCGGTGAACGACGTTGGCGTGCAGTAACGAAACTAGGTTATGAAACCATTCCCGCAATCGTAAGAGAATTCAATGATTCTCAGACCGCTTCAATCGCTTTAATCGAAAACCTCCAACGTGAGAACTTAACCGCTATTGAGGAAGCGGTGGCTTACCAGAAATTAATTGAATTACATCAGCTGACTCAAGAAAGTTTGGCGCAACGATTAGGGAAGAGCCAGTCAACGATTGCTAACAAACTGAGATTGCTTATGCTCCCTGAACCGGTTAAAGCTACACTCATGGAACGAAAAATTTCGGAACGACACGCGAGAGCATTATTATCCCTGGATTCGGAAGAGTTGCAGCTGAAGGTTCTTGAGGAAATTATTACGAAGGATCTGAATGTGAAACAAACCGAGGTTCGAATCGCATTCTTAAATGAATCGAACAAAAATAAAAAAGCGAAACGAATATCCTTCACGAAGGATGTACGCCTTGCGCTTAATACGATTAGACAGTCCATTGATATGGTGTCGGGCTCGGGTTTAAAGATCAAAACCAATGAAAAGGATCACGAGGATCATTATGAAATCGTGATTCAAATTCCTAAACGCTAGTAATTATCTATCGCCCAATGCTTCCGAGCAGCTTATTTGCAAAACTGGAGGTTCATTGTCCATTAAAGACCCCGGAATATAGGTTTTCTCAACAATTTCTTAAAAAATAGATATTAGATTTCTATCACAGTTCCTCTTCTTCCTCTCTTCTATGCTATAATAGAACAAGGTGAAATGACGAAAAACGTCCTCAGAGGATTGCTCCTGCTAAATAGCTGAATTCCACTTTGCTCCTGACTGGATCATAATGGAGATAGAAGCCCGTATAGAAGGTTATACGGGCTTCAATTTGACTCGAAATATAGAAAAAGCTTTTAAGATGGTTAGCCATACTTTCTCTATATTTCCGGGAATGAAACGCGCTGCGTTGCTAAAGGGAAAACGTCAGCCGTTTCACCTTGATTTCCCAAAATGATGCCGCCTTCCAATGAAGGCGGCGATGCCATTTTGTACAAAAGTTTCACACATGAGGTGAATAAGAATTGTCGAAAATTATTGCAATTGCCAATCAGAAGGGCGGAGTCGGCAAAACGACGACTTCCGTTAATTTATCAGCATGCCTTGCTTCGCTTGGGAAAAAGGTGCTTCTGGTCGATATCGACCCGCAAGGAAATACGACAAGCGGTCTCGGCATTAATAAAGCCGATGTTTCTAACTGTATTTACGATGTATTAATTAACGAAGTGCATCCCAAAGATGCCATGGTGGAAACGAGTGTGCCGGGGTTGACCGTTATTCCAGCTACGATTCAATTGGCTGGCGCAGAAATCGAGCTTGTCCCAACGATTTCTCGTGAACTTCGGTTAAAAAAATCACTTCATATGGTAAAAAACGATTTCGATTACGTCATTATTGATTGTCCGCCATCCCTTGGCATTTTGACAATCAACTCTTTGACTGCGGCTGATTCTGTTCTGATCCCGATACAATGCGAATATTACGCGTTAGAAGGACTCAGTCAATTGCTAAATACGGTTCGACTTGTTCAGAAACATTTAAATACATCCCTACAGATTGAGGGAGTATTGCTTACAATGCTGGATGCGCGTACGAATCTGGGTATTCAAGTGATTGAAGAAGTGAAAAAGTATTTCCAACAGAAAGTATATCAAACGATTATCCCGCGGAATGTACGTCTGAGTGAAGCTCCGTCTCATGGACAAGCTATTATCACTTATGATCCGAGATCCAAAGGTGCAGAAGTTTATCTTGAACTTGCGAAGGAAGTGGTAATGTATGAGCAAGCGGCTAGGTAGAGGCCTGGATGCGCTAATCCCGTCTCTGTCCGTCAATGATGATGATAAAGTCGTAGAGATTTCGCTATCACAGCTTCGTCCGAACCCTTACCAACCACGTAAAACTTTCGATGAAGAATCCATCAAGGAACTTGCGGAATCCATTAAACAGCATGGTGTCATTCAACCGATCATTGTGCGTTCAGTAATTAAAGGTTATGAGATTATTGCAGGGGAACGTCGTTTCCGCGCTTCGCAATATTGCGGCAATACGACAATTCCGGCGGTTATACGGAACTACAGTGATCAACAAGTCATGGAAATCGCGTTAATCGAAAACTTGCAGCGGGAAGACTTAAACGCTCTAGAGGTAGCTATTGCATACCAAGCATTAATGGATAAATTTAAATTGACACAAGAAGAGCTTAGCTTGAAGGTAGGCAAGTCGCGTTCTCACATTGCAAACTTCTTGCGTTTACTGAGCTTGCCTGCAGAAATCAAAGAATATGTTTCACGTGGAACAATTTCAATGGGCCATGCCAGAGCACTTGCGGGCATTAAAGATGTTGACGTACAGAAGGAATTCGCCGAGCAAATTATTGGTTCGGAGTGGAGCGTGCGGGAACTGGAGGATGCCATTCAAAAGCTGGATCATAAAGGGAAAGACCAGCAGGAGAAAGGGCAAAAACCGAAGAAACGCGATCCTTACATTGAACATCTGGAAGAGACGCTTCGCGACCGATTCAAAACAACTGTGAAGATTAAACAACAGAAGGATAAAGGGAAAATCGAGCTTCAATATTACAACAAACAAGATTTGGAACGTTTGCTCGAATTGCTTCAACAGCTTGCCTAAAAGGACTGAATAATGGCATATCTAAGTTGTAATCTTTCATCTGAAGGATTAAACTAAGGTATGCCATTATTGAATTATAAGGAAGTTTTTCATGGACGGAAATAGCCGTTTCACCTTGTTGTTCATAAAGAGCTGCTTAAAAGAGATGGATAGGGAAGGTGTAGAGGAATGACTGCCGAACAACGCAAGTTGATTTATTTGGATCATGCGGCTACATCATGGCCGAAGGCTCCTGGTGTAGTAGAAGCTGTGACAGATGCGCTAATGAATGACGGAGCTAATCCAGGTAGAGGCAGTCATGCTATGGCAGTAAGGGCTAGCCGAATTTTATTTGATACAAGAAAAGCGTTAGGCAAGCTGTTCGGTATTCGCAACCCGAATGATATCGCTTTTGCGGCTAATACGACGATGGCTCTTAATATGGCGATACAGGGATTAGTTAAGGCAGGAGATCATGTCATAACGACTAGCGTCGAACATAATTCCGTCAGAAGACCCTTATACCAATTGGAACAGGAAAAAGACGTAGAAGTAACGTACCTACGCTCGGACGAATATGGCCGAATACAGTTGTCAGAGCTGGAGAAGGCTATAAAACCAAATACGAAATTAATTGCAGTGAACCATAGCTCCAATCTGCTTGGGACTATTTTGCCTGTAGGAGAAATTGGTGAAATCGCCCGCAAACATGATGTGAAACTGCTGGTGGATGCCGCGCAAAGCGCAGGTATAGTGCCGATCGATGTAAAGGCGCTAGGAATCGATCTGCTGGCTTTTCCGGGACATAAGGGACTGCTAGGCCCCCAAGGCACTGGAGGGCTTTATATCGCGCCTGAGGTTGATCTGGAGCCGTTGTTGTTGGGTGGAACAGGGAGTCAGTCGGAAGCCCCGCATCAGCCGTTAGTGCGGCCTGATCGGTACGAGGCAGGGACTCCTAATACGCCAGGCTTGGCGGGGCTAAAGGCTGGCGTCCATTATGTGTTGAATGAGACGGTGCAGAACATCCATACTAAGGAGAGGGCATTGACGGAGCGGATGATGGAAGGGCTGCTGCATATACCGAAGCTTCGCCTGTTAGGGCCAAAGCTGGGGGAGGAACGCACTGGCATTGTGGCGTTCCAGGCGGAGAATATTGATTCGTCCGAGCTGTCGTTTATTCTCGATCAACATTACGGCATCGCCGTTCGATCCGGTTACCATTGTACGCCGCTAGCGCATGCAAGCGCGGGCACTGCTGATACTGGTGCTGTACGAGCAAGCGTAGGCATATTCACAACAGAAGAGGAAGTCGATACATTAGTAACGGCTATGACAGAAATAACGAAGCATTATGGCAACTGAGAGATGGGGGAAAGCATGGACGAACAACTAATGTACTTGATGGGTGGGATAGGTGCGGTAATATTGCTCCTGGTCATCATACTGATTGTATGGATCGCAATTATAGGGTCGCGTCTCAAGAAGTTAAGAAAGCAATATGTTGCCGTAATGGGCAATACGGGAATAAGCAACTTAGAAGATGTGATCTTGGAGCTGAAACAAAAGTTGAATGAACAAGAACAACAAGAGGAGAAGCTGAAAAAGCGTGTGGATGCAGTAGAGTCGGAATTGCCATTGGTGAAAGGGAAAATCGGCATTATTAGATACAATGCTTTCTCGGAAGGAGGCAGCGATCTCAGCTTCTCCTTGGCGATCGTTAATGAGGAGAAGGACGGAGTTGTTTTCTCCGGTCTGCATGGCAGAGATAATACTTACATGTATGCCAAACCGCTGCAAAAGGGCGAATCCAATTACCCGCTTACACCAGAGGAGAAGCAAGTCATCCTATTGGCCAAGTAAGCAGACGATCAAGAAAAGTCGGCAGCTGCAGTCTGATCTCTGGTGGAAGAGGATACATGAACATAACTTGTAATGGCGGACATGAGACTGGCCGCAATAACCTCGGACATTCGAATGACCAAGTGAAGCCTCGTATTCTGCAAAACGAAATATTCCATAAAGCCGCCAACGTTAACGATGCCGGTCACATGGATATCTCCCACCGGAGGAAGATCCTTATTTACTCCAGCACCAGGCTTGACGGGACCCTGCCCAATCTGAATGCATCCTACGCTGGATACTTGGCCAAGGCAGGCATCAATGCCGATAACGAAGGGTTTCTCGAATTTGCGATTAATCTCGTGCAGCGTATCCTCCAAATTCATGGCGTGCACGGGATCTTCCAGCGTACCGTATAGATGGAAGTGAGGGCTCCTGTATTTAAACAGCGCAGTTCCGATTAGAGGACCAAGCGCGTCGCCTGTTGATCGGTCTGTTCCGATGCAGACGATGACAATGGGGCGATTCGCTGAAATTTCCTCTAGAAGCCCAGTCAGCCGATGAACAAGCATGCCCGTAATATTTGCATTTGTATAAGGCACTTTAAACGGCGCGTCTTTCATAAATGGAAGCTTCATAGAATCCCTCCAATAGGTAGTGTGTTACTAGTATATGGATGGGACAACCATTTTATACGCAATACGGACCATGCAGAACAAATAAAGATGCAAGGGAGGAAGAAGCGCGTTATGTTGATCGCATTTGATTCAACCCAACAGGCGCTAAGAGCCGAGATGCTGTTGGAATATGCAGATATTGAGATCGATATCTGTCCAACGCCCAAAGAAATTACGGCAGGTTGCGCGTTATCGATTCATTTCCCCCAAGAGGAGCTCATGCAGGTTAAAACCATCATTGTGCAGGAGCAGGTGGAGATACGAGGGATCTTCGAGCCTGATGGAATAGGGTATCGAGAGGTAGAGTAGGAAAGATATAATAGAGGTTGTTCAAAAAGTTCGCTTTTGATCACGATGTATGCCACGAAGTTTACTCGACATCGAATATTGAATTCAGGCGAAACTTCCGGTGCTCACGTAGCTTCCACTACGCTCCGCTCCTCAGTTTCTACCTTCATCCAATCTTCTACAGCGTTTTTGAAAAAAACGCAGCATCGGAAGCATACGCTCATGTGCTGAAAATCGAACTTTTTGAACGCGAATTAATTGAATGAGGACGAATCACAGTGGGAGGGATCATGTTGGAGCGCAAACAGTTCGACTTAGGTGACATCGTTATGATGAAAAAGCAGCATCCCTGCGGAACGAACGAGATGGAGATTATTCGTATGGGGATGGATATACGGATCAAGTGCGTAGGCTGCAAGCATAGCGTACTCATTCCACGGGCGAAGTTCGAGAAGAACATGAAGAAGGTGCTGCGTTCGAATCCCAAGGACCAGGAAGACGCATAAATGACATTTAGAACTGAGGGAGAGGACCCGAGTAGGCAACGAAGCAGGGGATGAATATTTATTGAATAATGACTTGCAACGATGATTACTTCTATGGTACAATCTCTCTTGTGTCACCCATACGCGGAGAGGTACCCAAGAGGCCCAAGGGGGCTGACTCGAAATCAGCTAGGCGTGTCAAAGCGTGCGTGGGTTCGAATCCCACCTTCTCCGCCATACAAATTCCAATCAAACTCTTCTACAGCATGCTGTAGAAGAGTTTTTTGTTCTACAATAGAATATATAAGTTCTCGAAAGTTCGGGAAATTATTTAGCGAAAAAAAAGGCTTTAAACTTGGCCGATTATCCTCGAAGGGACAGGCCCGCCAGAGGAGGCGTATACGCTTCTAACGGACATCAGTGACTCTAAATCCCTGTTTTTTTAGATTGTCAAACTGTAACGGACAAGGGAGACTTTATTCGACCGGAATGAAGCGAAATGCTGCTCGGATGCTGCAAGTAAGGTCGGGCATGAGGCCGTTGATTCATTGTGTGTAAAACTGGAAATGAAGCTGCAATCATCGCCAACGTGTTAACGGAAATAAGGGCCCTTATATGGATCGTTTGGCGTGATTTTAAAATCTAACGGAACTCGGCGACGTTATTCGTGAGAAATCCAGGCAAACCGCGGACTTTTGCCCAACATAAGGGCTGTCAGTTCCATTAGATTTGCGAAATGCTGCTTTTTGCTGAAATAACGCCTTTCAGTTCCGTTACAGTTGCTCC
>NZ_MXQD01000079.1:0-4228 GCF_002165585.1 Paenibacillus sp. MY03
TGCTTTTTGCTGAAATAACGCCTTTCAGTTCCGTTACAGTTGCTCCCGTTCACCCTGTAGTAATGGCTCCACTAAGACAATTGAAGTGAAGGAGTGAATGACATCCCGATGTACATACAAGAGGACGAGCCGTTGGCGAAGGAAATAACAGCAGTTATACGTGCCGGGGACACTGTTGGGTTGAAAAAGTTGCTTGAGGCTCACGAAGGTCTCTCTAAAGTCAGAATCGAAACCAAGAATCAAGATTATCGCGGCATAAGGTCGCTGCTACATATTGCTACGGATTGGCCAGGCCGTATTCCGAACGGTCCCGAAGTCATCCGATTGTTAGTAACAAACGGCGCTGACGTGAATGCCAAGTTCCAAGGAGCACATGCGGAGACTCCGCTGCACTGGGCGGCCAGCAATAACGATGTAGAGGCGCTCGACGCGCTCTTAGATGCGGGAGCAGATATTGAGGCTGGAGGCTCTGTAATCGACGGCGGAACAGCTCTAAGTGATGCTGTAGCGTTTGGACAATGGGATACGGCGCGCAGACTGGCCGAACGAGGGGCCAAACAGTTATTATGGCATGCGGCCGCACTCGGGAACATGGATGAGGTAAGGCGATTTGTTGAAGAGGATAAGTCTAAGAACCCAAAACAGCTCCATCAAGCGTTCTGGCTGGCTTGTCACGGCGGGCGAAGGGAAGCCGCGGAATATCTCAAGACTTGCGGCGCCGACATCAATTGGGTCGGTTATGACGGTCTGACGCCTTTGGATGCGGCCAGACGCAGCGGAGCGGACGATTTGGCGAGTTGGTTGGTCGTTATGGGAGGAAGAACTGCGAAAGGATGCAGGCCACTATGAAAAAAACGTGGGTACTGTCAATGATCTTACTATTTGCATGGAGTCTCCCTGGAGGAAAAACGGTAAGCTCGGCAGATGATGAGTTTGTCATTCCGCCGCTATATGAGGAAGCAAGGCCATTCGAGGACGGAGTAGCTTTCGTAAAAAAGGATGGAAAATGGGGGCTCATTAACATTACAGGCACATTAATTGTTCCGCCGAAATACGATTATGTCGGTCCGTTTGTAGAAGGCAGAACTGAAGTCAGTGTCGGAGAAAAATGGGGATTCATCAACCGAAATGGACTTTGAGGTTATTCCTGTTCAGTATGACAATGTCCAAAATTTTTACGGTAATAGGCTATCTGTGGTTTTCAAGGATGATAAAGCAGGCGTCATTGATCTGAATGGCAACATCGTCGTGCCTATTCGGTATAATGAAATCCGTCGATTTATGGATGGAATGTGGGTTGTGCGATCAGATGAAGGCTTTGGATTCGCCAATTACGAGGGAGAAGAAGTGATCCCTCCGCAATATGAGATCGTCTCCGGATTCATGAACGGGATCGCAGTTGTTAGAGATAACGAAGATGCACCGTTCTACTTTATCAATAAATCCGGCAAAGTAATCAATGAGACTTCTTATAACATCAGATACGATGTGTACGATGGTGGCATGATATATCATGACGATGTATACCTAGAACATCATTCAACTGACAACAGGCGAAGTCTATACAGCCGTTGAAGGTGAAATGAAGATAACGAATATCCGCCCCAAAATACTAGTAACTCCAACCGCGTCAAACATTTATTTGGACGGTATGGAGATGGATCCTTCAGGCTTATCATATTGAAGGGAATAATTACTTCAAGCTTAGAGACTTGGGCGAGAGCCTAAACTTCGGAGTAGAATGGGATGCTAAGCGAAAAGTCACTACATCGAGACGGCAGCCGGCTACGAGCCAGCATAAGCGATAAGAAGAAGAGGGCTCCTCATATGAGGGGCCCCCTTGCTCGACGGTGGTTTTGTTAGATTGGTACGTCGTGTATCCTGTCTCACTTCGAGCTCATCGAAATTGTGTGTTTACGGACCGTAGTCTTTAGCACAACGCCTCGCTTTACAAGTAGTGGATGAAATACTCTCCTTCAGATCCTTGCACCTGCTGGTCCAATGGAACTACACCTCTCTTGCACCGTCGATAATATAATGCCCGATAACCATCGACTTATTCATGCAGCTGCGAAATAATTTATAAGTTATTTCGGCATTCGGATCCACTTGCGTTCGTGATTCGTGTTATCGGGGAAACGTTCCCCCTTGTGCAAGGTTACTTTCTTTGGATTCTGAATGCCCATGTGGTACGAATTGACGCCAGTCTCGATATACGTGCCGTCATTCGGCGCCCGGTCGCCTTGGTTAAAGATCGTAAATTCACCCATCGTTGGATGCACCTCCATGAGTTGTGTATGAAGCGGTCGGGCAGCATTGATGAGATGAAGAAACATTGCCTGCTCCCGTCCATGGCTTAGTATGAACAACGCGTCCCAATCGCATAAGTAGCAGATAACGGTGCAAAGCTTGCCTAGTCTTCATATTCGCGCTATAACTGAGACAGGACTGGAGGGAGCGGACATGACAGGTTACACTTATTATTTGCCGATCGCGGTACACCAACTGAGCAGCGGACAATTGCCATGGTCTACCGAGGCGGTCGGGCCACGAGAGCCTGTTATCATCCTGGTGACGGATGGCTGGGCAAGAGTCGTATATAACGGAGTTGAGCGCGAGCTCGAGAGGCGTACCATTCTGTGCTGTAATTCAAGCAGCAGCATGGAGTGGGCAGCGGAAAAAGCTTTCAAAGCCATTGTCGTGGAGTATCGCGCACTGACGCTGGATGGTATGCCGCCTTCTCCTTCAGGCTTGCCCGAGAAGCCCGTCAAGGGCTCATCCGATGCTTTCATCCAGACGGGTCGGCTACTTGAATTAGCCTGGGCCAATCGGCAGGAGAAGCCGCTGGAACCGCAACGCATTTTTCTTGAGCTGCTGACAGCCTTGCTGGAGCAACACAAGCAGACAGGGGATGGAGTGGACATGCCATGGCTGACGAACGTACTCGACCAGCTTCATCGAAGGTTCAAGGAAGAGTGGAGTCGTGAAGCGTTGTCCGCATACGCGGAAGTCAGCGCCGAGCACTTGTCGAGGGTATTCCGTAAGAAGACGGGGCTGACCTATACCTCCTATCTGAATCTTATGCGCGTGAGGGAGGCGCAATTGTTGATTCTGAAAGGACTTTTTCCGAATTTGAACGAAATCGCGCGTCATGTCGGTTATCGCGACGGTTACTACCTGAGCAAAAAATTTAAAGCGCTCCTGGATCTTTCTCCTGCCAATTACAGAAACAAGCCGCGTCGCATCGTCGCTTCCACTTACAATTACACGGAAATGCTTATAGGGCTGGGCGTAGAGCCTGTATTGGGGGCGTATTCGGCGTGGTCGAGCCATCGCCAGCTTGGACATCCAAGCGAGGAAGGAATGCGGGAGCTCTGCTGGTCGGAGGGGATCGGATCTTATAAAGCATTGGAGCGACTGCAACCGGATGTCATTCTTGTAACAGGCGATATTCAGGAGGATTGGCAATTATATCGTTATGCAGCCGTAGAAGCGATTCCAATGACCAAGCTGCCTTGGCGCGAGCAGTTCCGCCGAGTAGCGGAAATCGCGGGGAAGCGGGAAGCGGCAGAGGAAACAATAAAGAGATATGATCGAATGGCTGCCGAGTCGAACGCACGGCTGGATACGAATCAAGTATTCCGGGGAACGGCTGCCGTGTGGGAGATCTATGCGGATGCGGCTTATGTATTCCATTGCGGCTTTGGCCGAGGGACGCCTGTTCTATATGAAGATCTTGGCTTCCGTGTTCCGCAGAAGCTTGTAGACAGAGGGATCATGGATAAGGGATGTTTATCTTTCCCAGTTGAGGAAGTGCCCGATATCGATTGTGACTACTTGTTTATTACGATCGCGCATGATTCGCTCGCGTTCAGGCAATTGCTGCAGTCCGAAGCATGGAGCCGGCTGACGGCGGTTTGCCGGGGCGATGTACATATTCTCAATGATTTCGGAAAATTTTATGGCATCGATCCCGGGTCGATAGAGCTGCAATTGGAAAGTTTGATGAATTGTCTCCTTCCATAGAATGCACCATCTCCCAGCTGTGCCTCGTACGCTCTACATCACAATATGACATGCTCCCAGATCATGCAGGAACATTTTCTTTTGCAGAGGGAGAAGGTAAAGTGTTCTAGTGATAATGATAATCATTATACTAATTGCGGGAATAGGAAAGGGAGAAGGTCATGAGAGAACTGATATGCTCCCCTTTAGGTAGACAGGTGAA